>JAHJRU010000149.1 GCA_018830745.1 Chloroflexota bacterium | reverse complement strand
GGTTAACGGCACCTATACTGTCGGTACCGACGGGACAGTTACCCAGGTTACTTATCCCTAAGCCTATTGTATTAGTAGCAGTCGCCTAGATTTCCGGCGAGCGGCAAAAGCATAAATTAAGGCTTATCAGTAAGGTTAGTCACCCGACTTTACTGGTAAGCCTTCTTGTTGGGTCTGATTACCACCCCGAAGGAACCCCCCCCCAAACTCCAGGAAATGCGGTATAATTATAAACGCAGGGGGCTTGGTGCTAGCTTGTCTCCACTAAGTCTTTCCACTTCTTCCCGGTCGTTGCAGAAGGCGAAAAGATTTTCCTTGCTGATTTCCCCCCCGTGGTAGAGATTAACCAGCGCCTGGTCAAAAGTTATCATCCCGAGTTGCGCCTGAGTACGGATAACGTTGGGCAATTGATGGGTCTTACCCTCCCGGATTAGATTCCTCACTGGTGGAATGCCCAGCATAACCTCTACTGCGGCTGTTCTGCCGGAGCCATCAACCGTAGGAACAAGTACCTGGCATATAACCCCCAGAATCAGCGAGGCTATCTGCCCCTGAACCAGGCTGCGCTCGTGGGGTGGAAACAGGTCCATTATACGCTCAATTGACTGAGCAGCGCTGGGAGCATGGCCGGTAGTAAGCACCAGGTGTCCGGTTTCAGCCACGTTAAGTACGGCTGCCGCTGTTTCCGTGTCTCTCATCTCGCCAACCAGAATCACATCCGGGTCCTGTCTCAGCACGTGCCTTAGAGCCTCGGCGAAGGACAAAGTATCACTGCCCAGTTCTCGCTGGGTTACCGTGCATTTGTTGCTGGAATAGACATATTCTATCGGGTCTTCAATAGTAACCAGGCGGCGCTCGGAATTGGCATTCAAATACTGTATCATGGCGGCCAGTGTCGTTGATTTACCGCTCCCGGTGGGGCCGCTGATTACCACCAAACCTCTGGGTTTCATAATCAGTTCCTGGCATACTTTAGGTAGCCCCAGTTCCTGTATGCTGGGGATAACGCTGGGCAATAATCTAATTACCATGCTGACGGATCTACGCTCCTGCGCGGCGTTACATCTAATCCGTCCCACTTCCGGCAAGCTGTAGCTGAAGTCCAGCTCTAAGCGATGCTGGAAGTTTTCTCTCTGCTCCGGAGTGGTTATTTGCTGCAGGGCTTGGGCGGTGTCCTCATCCGTCAGTGGTTCCATATTATCCATAGGCTTCAGAGCGCCGTGGATGCGCGTCATTGGAGGACTGGAAACCACCAGGTGTAGGTCGGAGGCTCCCAGAGCCTTAGCTGAACCAAGCAGTGAAAAAATGTCCATATAAATCCCCCTATTTGGTCAGGGTAAGCGTAAAGTTATATCTTTCTTCTGCGGCCTTCTCTATGCTGGTAACAATAACCTGAGCAAACCGCTCACTGTCCCTCAGCCTTTCAGCGTATCCTAAGATTAATGTCTCATCCGATGCCACGCCACTTATGACTAGCCGGCTGGTGGTGTGAGCCATATTGCTCAGTTCCAGACTGCTGGACAGGCCGGATGTAGCCGTTGGCAGGTCGTTGTTGACTATTTCATGCTGCTGCTCAAAACGTTCCAGTGCCCGGGTATAGGTTTCACCGGCGCTCTCTATACTGTCGACTTTTCCCTTCAACTCAGTGATGACTTTCTTTTGTGTTTGCGTCTGGGCATAGCGCTTATTAGTGACATCCAACTGCGTTTGCAGTGATGCCGTATCAGCGGCGGCGCTCTGGACAAGCATTATAGGGTAAGCGAGCAGAGACACAGCGATGATAACGCCGGGCACAAAAATAATCTGCGTCAGAGAGCGGGATTTTGGCATATATACCTGAGGTAGAGCGTTCAAATTCACCAGTGAACCACTGGCTTTTTTCTTGGGGAGAGGAGACTCTTTCAGGACCAGACCGATATTGACCATATAGTGGCTGGGCGGCGCTGCCCGGTGGTATTTTATAGGTGATGGTAATGGTTCGGCAAAGGATTTCAACCCGCCAACCAGCGTAGCGCCACTCTCGGAATCCTTCACCAGGTTCCCGGAGATCAATATGGGGACATTTGGGTCAAGTGGTTGCTCTTCGTGGCTGGAGTTATAAAACTTTATGGTTCTATCCAGCTCTTCCTTTACTACGGCTAATATTTTCTGCTGACTCTGACGTTCGCTGGGAAGAGGTACATTGCGGATAAGCTGGGGTATCCTGTCAACAACGACGACGATGTCAAGCTCGGTTGGTTGGACATCTACCACTATGGCGGTTGGCTTACCTACCACTCTGGCCAGTGCCAGGGGTTTAACATCGATAAGGTACGGGTCAAGACCAGCCTGGGTCAGTGTCTTGGTCAGGGCGTCGGATGCATTGCGAGGGAAGGCAATAAGGAAAATCTGAGTTTCTTCTGCCCCACTGTGAACGACCTGCCATGAGAGATAGAGCTGCTCCAGTGGAACTGGCAGCAGCCTTTCGGCTTCGCGCCTTACCGCTTCAGCCAGCAGTGACTTGGGTAAACGGGGTAGGGTAATCAGGCGGGCGAGGCAGTGGCGCCCACTCAAGCAAGTAACAATTTTTCGGGTATTTACCTTCTCGTTCTTAAGCAGTTCTTTAATCTTAGAGGCAACCTCGGACTCCTCAATGATAACACCGTCTTTGACCATACCAGCTTGCAGCGGCATCTCCGCCCATTTCTTTATCTCACGGCTGGTAGCCACTAGCACTCTGATACTCGTGTCATCAATATATAAGGTGGTTACATTACTTGCCATATCTAACTGCCTCTATAGGTATAAATAATCAATTCAATATCGGCTGAGGGTTTTGTCTGTCCTGTTTCTTCTTCCTCATCCTCATCACCGGCAGCCTCTTCATCCTCTATATCGCCTTCGTCCTCATCGCCGGCAGCCGCTTCATCCTCTATATCGCCTTCGTCCTCATCGCCGGCAGCCGCTTCATCCTCTATAGCACCCTCGTCTTCCTCATCGCCGGCAGCCGCTTCATCCTCACCACTTGTCTCCTCTTCGATGGCTTCCGGGACATTTATCCTCACTGATTTCACCAGGCCAGTAGGATGTTCTTCGGTCCAGATATGGATGAAGCGTATAATATCGGCTACTTCTCCTTCCAGAGTAACTCTAAATTCGAGGGTGGAATAATCAATCCCGTTTAGATTCTCTGCCGATGGGGGTGTTGACCTGGTAACGACCACCTCTACACCGACCTTTTCAGCGGTGATGAACAGGTCGTCACTGGACTCGATACTTTGCAGCTCCGGCGAGAGGTTTGTCTTCAATATCTGAAGCCGTGACTGACCCTCGGCCAACCTTTTTTCCAGCTCATCCCTTTGTGGCAGGATTTCATCTGATGAGGCTTTGTTGAATATCAGCTGTGCCTGAGCTAGTTCCTGGTTTAATTGACTCTGAGCACTGCTCTGCCGGGAGTAAGCCATGCCCAAGCCCGCGAAAGCGATGATCAATATCCCGCTCAGCAACATCATCAGGCTTGTTCTGGTTAGCTTCATTGTTAGTCCTTACTGGGGATTAATCTCCCAGGCAGTAATATACGGTACTCCTCCTGATACCATCACATCAGCCACTATGATTGCCGTAACCTCGCTACCCTGGCTGGCTGTAGCGGTAATGATATAGAATGCGCCGTCAAGCTCGCTTACCGTGCCGACATCCCCCTCGGCAGCCACGGCCCAGGCATAATGCCCGGTCAGTTCCCCGCTGCCGGTGATGTAGAATACCTCTGTTTTGGTAGGGTCACCTGCGCTGAGAGCAGGTCTGGGTGACGAAAAGTCCCAATCGAGCAGATGAGCGCCCGCTCCGTCCAGTTCATCATCGGGCTCATTGGTAGACAGGTTTGTGCCGAACAGGGCAGCCGAGCCGGCCTGGTAGCTATAACCGAGAGGAAGCCTGGCGCCTACACTGGCCAGCTTGATATTGCCGTTTGCTTCTGGTTCGCGGGTAACGGTGATGGTATATTTATAAGCCCCGGCCCCACCATCCC
>JAHJRU010000148.1 GCA_018830745.1 Chloroflexota bacterium | reverse complement strand
CCGCAATCTAACCCCATCGTGAGCTTGTAATGCTTATACCAGTAATGAGCTTGCGTGTAGCTGGCAATCCGATACATGACAGCTTCGGTGAAAGGCTTATATTCCGCTCCGCTCTGGCAAGGGTGAGTATTATATCGTGGAGTAAGTCCTGTTTGTCCTCTGCCTTCGCCTTGTAGGCAAAGCGGGAAGCTACCTTATAATAGGTTAGCCATTGACCCTGTAGCTGGTCATAGGCGTTATGACCGTTGCCGTTGGCTTGTCTTTGCTTACGCCTTCCGCTAGACTTGACATGGCGGGGCTTTGAAGTGGAGCTTTGACAGCTTGCGGGCTTATTGCACCACTGACAAATGTCCTGCCTCTCATTTAGTGTCCAGACCCTACCGCACTGGCTACAATGACCTTGATGATTGCCGTTATCGCCGTCTGGTGCTACTGGTGCTGCTACGTTTGAACTCATGCTTACCCCCTTTAGGGCAAGCGTTCAGGTCGGGATTTGTGCTATTCAGTTTTTAAGGTGCGTTTTTTGCTTTCAGTCTCATTGTGTAACAAAAAGTCATAAGGTGAAATTTCAAGAACTAGCACTTATGCAGGTAATCCCCCGGGGAAAGGACAAAAAACAAGTGAAAAAGCCTCCTGGGTGGGAGGCCAAGAGATGGGTGGATTAGTTACTGGACTAGGATTGTTCAGGCATAACGGTCATGGATTGTATAAATCGCAACTTTCATTTTTACGTTAAATTTTACGTTAAAGCGGACGGGATCACCCAAAATGACGCTGGAGTTTCTCCAAAGATAAGGCCGTCACCGTCCACGAGAAGCTGCGTCAGATTCGATTGAAATAGTTGTTGCCTTTCTCTCTTATTGTGGGGTGTATGACTCCGACTCTGGCGGCTTCTTCTAGGACCAAAGCGAGCAAACTACGGGTAACTGCCATCTCGTGCATAGCTAACATATCCGGGGCAGTGGCTCACCCACCAGCATGTCGACAATACGGGAAGTCCCGAAGCTGGTTTTCATGGTCACTCGTCCCCGATGTTTCTCCCGTACCTCGCCAATAATGGCAGCATTCTGCCCGTATTCATTCTTCTGCATCTGTTCTAGGATAGCCTCAGCGTCTTTCCGGTCTACGATAGCTACCAGTTTCCCCTCGTTGGCCACGTATAGTGGGTCCAGACCCAGCATCTCACAGGCGCCGGCAACTTCCTCACGGACGGGTATTTTGGCTTCTTCTATGCTGATACTTACCCCTGACTGTTCCGCTAATTCATTCAGGGTACTGGCCAGCCCGCCGCGCGTCGGGTCGCGGAGACAGCGTATACCGGCGCTAATTCCCAGCATCTCAGCCACCAGCCCGTTTAAAGGGGCACAATCACTCTCTAGTTTGGTCATGAAGTTTAACCCTTCGCGCTGGCTGAGTACGGCGATACCATGGTCGCCAATGGTTCCGCTCAAGATAATCACATCCCCGGGTTGGGCGTGGTGACCCGATATGTTTACTCCTGGCGGTACGATACCGATACCAGCCGTGTTGATAAACAGCTTATCGGCACACCCGCGATCAACCACTTTGGTATCCCCGGTAACAATATTAACTCCAGCCGCTTCAGCAGTTTCCTTAATCGAATTTATGACCCTTTCTAGGTCGTTCGTCAGCAAGCCTTCCTCAATGATAAAAGCCAGGCTTAAATAGCGGGGTACGGCGCCTGCCATGGCCAGGTCATTTACCGTGCCGCATACGGAGAGCTTGCCGATATTGCCGCCGGGGAAGAAAATAGGCTGGACAACGTAGCTATCGGTGGTGAAGGCCAGTTTGCCGTCGGCTTCAAAGGTAGCCGAGTCGTCCAGCGGACTGAGCACGGGGTTGTCCAGTGCTGGCAGGAAACTGTTCCGGATAAGGTCGTGTGCCAGTTGCCCGCCACTGCCGTGGGCCAGCAGGATTTTATCATTCATGGCTCTCACCGTAATTATAGTATGCGGCGCAACTCCCTTCCGAGGAAACCATGCATGGCCCTACCGGATTTATAGGTGTGCAGACGCGGCTAAACAGTGCGCACTGGGTCGGTGACTTCATGCCTCTTAAGATATCACCGCAAATGCACCCTTCCCGAATTACTGTCACCTCTGTCTCAAACTCGAAGTTAAGCTCGGCATCAAAACGTTCAAATTCAGGTCTTAGCCTTAAACCGCTGGAGGCCACTTCTCCGATGCCCCGCCACCGTGCTGGGGCTGGCGCAAATACCTGCTCCATGATGTTGATAGCTATCGTGTTGCCTTCTGGATTAACGCCGCGGCGGTAGGCAATCTCGACTCTCGCCTCATCTCTGGCTACCTGTTGTGCCAGCATTTCAATACTTTGCAATATATCCAGTGGCTCGAAGCCAGAGACCACGCAGGGAATGCCATAGTCACGTGCGATAAACTCCCAAGGACGGGAGCCAATAATGGCACTGACGTGCCCGGGACAGATTAACCCCTGTAAGTTGATTTCACCGGAATCGAGCAACCCCTTGATTACCGGTGGACAGAGCTTGTGCAGGGAAAGCACGTAGTAGTTATTTAAACCTTCCCGGGCAGCCTGAAGAATCGAGGCGGCAACAGTGGGTGCAGTAGTCTCAAAACCGATACCGATGAAGATCACAGATTTCTCTGGGTTCGTCCTTGCCAGTGTCAGGGCATCAAGAGTGGAATAAACAATGCGGACATCACCTCCGGCCGCCTTCGCTTCCTGGAGGCTGGAACTGCTACCAGGTACTCTCAGCATATCGCCGAATGAAGCCACGATGACATTCGGCAACCCGGCCAGGGCGATGGCTTTATCCAGGTCTGCGTTATCGGTGACGCAGACCGGACAACCAGGTCCCGAAGTCAGTGTCAGCGTTGGCGGCAGCAGCTGACGCAGTCCAAATTTCATGATGGCGACGGTATGGCCGCCGCAAAACTCCATGATGCGTGCCTCTCTGGTAGCATGATGCCTGATGCTACTGACCAGCCCCGGCACCAGTTCAGACTGGCGAAACTCACTGACTAATTTCATTCCGGCTCCGTAAGTCTGGCAATTTCAGCAAAGAGCGCCAGGGTTTGCTCCGCCTCAATCTCATTGACAATGCTGATAGCGTAGCCGGTATGAAGGAGAACATAATCACCCACCCGGGCGCCGGGCGTAAGCATTAGGCTGGCCTTCTGGATGATACCGCCGATCTCGACATCAGCCTCCGTACCCTCTATTGTATTAATACGCGCTGGTATCGCAAGGCACAAATTCTCAACTCCTTATCTCTCATCTCGCTCTTTGTAATTGGCAATTACGGCCTGCCCCAGGGCAATACCGCCATCGTTACAGGGAATAAGACGGTGACTGAACACGTTAAAACCTTCCTTTTCCAGTCCCCTTGTCGCCAGATTAAACAGCAACCGGTTCTGAAAGACACCGCCGCTCAGGGCTACCGAAGAAATATTACTTCGCCGGGAAATCGACTGGCAGGTAGT
>JAHJRU010000147.1 GCA_018830745.1 Chloroflexota bacterium | reverse complement strand
CATCCCAATGTTTGTGTTGTCGTTATCCTGACAGCAGCCTAAATTCCTATTATTTTGATGGCTTTGCGCGGGCAGGCTCTGACGCAATCGCCGCAGCCGTTACAGCCGGAAGTGTAAAACATGGGCACTTCATTGGGCGCCTCCTGCTTGATGAGTTTGTGCGGGCATACGGAGACCGCCAGGCAATTTCCCTCATTGCACCCCTCGGGGCGGCATTTATTAAACGATACCAGGGCAGTCTTGGTCGGCATCAGTCTTCGGCTGTCGTCTCCTCTTTTCCTTGGGAGACCAGGGCTACAACCCGACGTTGAAAGACAGGTCTCTCCAGAAGGACGCGGTGCCGGCATTTCAGGCATTTAATGCCGATATCTGCCCCCAGCCGGACCACCTCCCATTCAAAGCTGCCGCAGGGGTGCTTTTTCTTCAGGCGAACTATATCGCCCAGCTTTATCTCCATTACCATTATTCTATCCACTAATGGGGTTTAAGATTGTCGGAGGCATAATTCTTAGAGATGGCTGCGGTAATGGTTAATCTCGTCCCGCAGAGACAGAGCGGCCTTACCGGCTGCCTCAGCAAAGTCCTTGCCTTTGGAGGCGTATATTATCTGCCGTGAGGAGTTGATAATCGCCTTTTCTCCTTTAGCGTCAACTCCATAACGTATGGTTATCTCCAGGTCTCCCCCCTGGGCGCCGATACCCGGTATCAGCAGGGGCATATCGGGGTGGTTGTTCCGGGTAACTTTTAATTCATCGGGGTAGGTGGCGCCCACCACCAGCCCGATGTTACCATTGACATTCCATTGGCTGGCTTTGAGGGCTACCAGTTCGAAAAGCGGGCGGGTGCCTGACTCTGATTCGCAGCGCAGGGATTGGAAGTCAAGGGCACCGGCGTTGGAGGTGCGGCACAGGACAAATACTCCTTTATCTTTGTACTGAATGAACGGTTCTACTGAATCGAAGCCGAGATACGGGTTCACCGTAGTCGCGTCACAGCCGAGGCGGTCGAATATAGCCCTGGCGTAGGCTCTGGCGGTGTTGCCGATGTCGCCCCGCTTGCCGTCGCATATCACCGGGATGTCGTTCGGTATATACTTAACGGTCTGTTCCAGAGCCTCCATTCCTTCCCGGCCCATGGCTTCGTAGAAGGCGAGGTTGGGCTTGTAGGCGCAGACGAGATGTGCGGTGGCATCAACAATAGCTTTGTTGAATGCCAGAACACTGATATTCTCGGGCATCAGGTTGGGGTCAGGGTCGAGGCCGACGCAGACGAGGCTCTGGTTCTTTCGGGTGGCATTGGTTAGCTTTTCCATAAAGTTCATTTGACATCTCCCGGTACTGGCGCTGAATCTGATAGTATCAGTCGCTAAGACCAGCGTCAAGTGGTAAAATACCGTTAGCTTTCCCAGGGGGAAGAAATAAGTGGACTATCAGCAAGCCCTCGACTATCTTTACGACTTTATCAATTATGAGACGCTCCCCATGTCCCGTGATGCCGCCCATTTCGATTTAAGGCGCATGGATGAATTGATGCGGCGACTGGGCAATCCCCATCAAGCAGCGCGTTCGGTTCATGTTGCCGGCACCAAGGGCAAGGGCAGCACGGCGGCTATGATGGCCTCTGTCCTCACTGCCGCCGGTTACACCACCGGACTTAATACTTCCCCCCATCTGATTGATTTAAGGGAGCGTATCAAGGTTGACGGCGAGTTTATCGCTGAAGCGGAACTGGTAAGTCTGGTGGAAAAGCTGAGGCCGGAGTTTGACACGGTCAGGCGGCAGGCTACCTATGGCGAGCTGACCACCTTCGAGGTCCTGACGGCGCTGGCGTTCTACTACTTCAAGGAAAAAGGGGCTGATTTCCAGGTGATGGAGGTGGGTCTGGGGGGGCGGCTTGACGCCACCAACATCATTAATCCCGAGGTCGGTGTTATAACTACTATTGGCTATGACCACACCGAGGTACTGGGCAATTCTCTAACCGAGATAGCCACTCAGAAGGCGGGCATCATCAAACCCGGCAATGTGGTGGTGCTCTCTTCTCAGCCTGACGAGGCAGCCAGGGCGATAGAGTCGGTGGCAGCTGACCGTGAGGCAAAGCTGGTTCGGGTGGGCAGTGACGTTACCTGGCGGAGCCTTGAATTCGATTTATCCGGGCAGCGTTTTGAGGTGCAGGGGAGATTGGGCGATTATCGTCTCTCCATTCCACTGCTGGGCGACCATCAGCTGGGCAACGCGGCTACAGCCGTGGCGGCACTGGAAGTGCTGATGGAGAAAGGCTTTCACATTACCGCGGATAGCATAGCCAGGGGGCTGAAAGAGGTCGATTGGCCCGGCAGGTTTCAGGTTATCCGCCGTAATCCCTTTATCGTAGTCGATGGAGCCCATAATCTGGAGTCCATGCAACGGTTGAAGGCGACTCTGGAGCAATATTTCGGGTTGTCTGCCGGCGGACGATTGCCAGTGGCGAAATCGAAGGGAGGCGTTTCGCATATCGACCGGTCCATTCTTATATTCGGGGCTTCGCTGGATAAAGAGCTGGGCGGCGTAATCTCCGAGCTATACCCGCTTTTTGATAAGGTGCTGGTAACCCGGTCACGCCATCCACGGGCGGCAGCGCCGGAGACTATTATCGGCGAATTCGCCCGGCAAGGGGTGGAGCCAATGGTAACAGCGGATGTTCCGGCGGCGCTGTCTCTGGCGAAATCTCTGGCCGGAGACAATGGCCTTATCTGCGTGACCGGCTCGCTGTTCGTGGTGGGGGAAGCCATTGAGCAGGTGGAGGCGGAGGGCGGTTAGGCGGTCATTTCCGGGATTGTTCCTCTAGCGGTGTCCGGTAGCATGTTATCCAGTATTTTCTGCAACGCCATCGTGTGGCTGCAGAGGCCCCAGTTGGAGAAAAAATGACAGGAGCAATGCCACTGGCCGTCTTTATAACTGGTATCATAATCGTTATTCTCGCCACGGAATTTCACTGAAAGCTCGGAGAAGGTAACACGTTCCGTTTCCTGAGCATATCTCCTGGCTTTTTCCACTTTCCCTATCAGGCTAGACTGCATTATCACTACCTCCTAAAAAGAGAACGCTGTCTCTGATATCCTGCTGTTATTCTAACGTCTTTTTAGGCAATAAGTCCAGTTATAATTTGCTTGCGTTGACTCAACGCTTAAGGTTATAATCGGGCTGATCGGACCTTACTATTTCCAGCGTGTTAAGCGGGGTGTTGGAAGTGAAATCGAATCAGCCGGCGGCTCTAGCCGTAGACATGGGCGGTATCCAAATCAGGGTGGCTATTGTTTCCCGCCAGGGCGAAATACTGGCTAAAGAAACTAGCTACACCCTGGCGGCTGAGACCCGGCTATGGCCGTGGTGAAGGACAGGGCGTTTGCTTTTCAGCAGGGAGTGAGGCAGGAGGAAACCAGATGAAGATTCGCAAGGCGGTTATTGTTGCCGGTGGGTGGGGAACAAGGTTTTTGCCTATTACCCGGTCTCAGCCTAAAGAGATGCTACCACTGGTGGACAAACCGGTGATTCAATATGCGGTGGAAGAGGCGATTGCCGCCGGCATGGAGCAGGTTGTCTTAGTAACGGCTCTGGGCAAGCGAGCCATTGAGGACTATTTTGACCGCGCTTTTGAGTTGGAGTACTACCTGGAGCAAAGAGGGGAAAAGAAGCTGCTCCAGGAGATGCGTAACCTGTCTAACATGATTGATATCTGCTATGTGCGGCAGAAGGGGCAGCTTGGTTTGGGTCATGCCGTGCTGACGGCCAGGCATGTTATTGAGGACGAGGCTTTCGCCGTATTTCTGCCCGATGATATCGTTGACGGTAAAACGCCTCTCCTGCGACAGTTAGTTGATGTCTATGAGCGGTATAAAGGTAGTGTTATTGCCGTGGAACGCGTTTCCCGTGAGGACACGGTGAAGTATGGCGTTATTGACCCCAAGGAAATCGCTGACCGTGTTTTCCAGGTGATGAATATCGTGGAGAAACCGACGCCGGAGGAAGCACCTTCCGACCTGACAGTGATGGGCCGGTATGTCTTGACGCCGGAGATATTTGATATTCTTGAGGCAACCCCGCCGGGGAAAAACAACGAAATTCAACTTACAGATGCTATACAGATTCTGCTGCAGAAGCAGGCGGTATATGCCTGCGAATTCGAAGGAACACGGTACGATACGGGTAATCCCTGGGGCTGGCTTAAGGCTACTATCTCTCTGGCGATGAAGCGTCCGGATATCGCTCCGGACCTGAGAGATTACCTTAAACAGCTGCTGTGATTCCATCCCTCTCAGTTACTTTAATGAATGTCAGCGAACCCCTCTTTCGTTGACAGCCAGCGGGTCTTACTCTAAAATCTTAGGTAGTTTCCGATATATAGGAGTCATGGCGTGACTGGTGACGAGGTCCGTGCCGAATTCCTGAGGTTTTTTAAAGGAAAGGGACATAAGGTTCTTCCCAGCTCTTCTCTGGTGCCCAGGGGCGACCCCACTTTATTGCTGACCAGTGCTGGCATGGTGCAGATAAAGCCCTACTTTATGGGTGAGGCAGTACCGCCCAGCCGCCGTCTGGCATCATGCCAGAAGTGCTTCAGGACCACGGATATTGAGGCGGTGGGCGATGCCAAGCACCTCACGTTTTTTGAGATGCTGGGCAATTTCAGCGTGGGGGATTACTTCAAGGAGGGGGCTATCAGCTGGGCCTGGGAGTTTGTCACCGGGTGGTTGAAGCTCCCGCCGGAGCGACTCTGGATAACCGTCTTCCTCGATGATGATGAAGCCTTCGATTACTGGCGGCAGATTGGTATCCCCGAGAGTAAGATAATCCGTCTGGGAGAAAAGGACAATTTCTGGGGACCCGCCGGCGATTCCGGGCCCTGTGGCCCGTGCAGCGAAATCCATTATGATTTCGGGGAGGATGCTGGCTGCGGGAAAGCTACCTGCGGTCCCGACTGCGATTGCAGTCGTTTCTCTGAAATCTGGAACCTGGTGTTTACGCAGTATGACCAGGATAAAGAGGGCAACCGCACTCTATTGCCCAGACCAAACATTGATACCGGTATGGGGCTGGAGAGAACGGCGGCTATAATGCAGGGCAAGACCTCGGTTTACGAGAGTGACTTTTTTGCCCCCTTGCTCAAATGTGTAGCTGAACTGAGCGGCAGGAATTATGGCTCCGGTGGCGATACTGACTATGCCATGCGGGTGATAGCGGAGCATGGGCGGGGAATCCCGTTTCTTATCGGTGACGGGGTGCTCCCCAGCAGCGAGGGAGCAGGGTATGTGCTGCGCCGTTTGATACGCCGCTGTGCGTTGTTTGGTCGGAAGATTGGTCTGGACAAACCGTTCCTGGCGGAAATTGCCCGGACCACTATTGACCATATGGGGCATATTTATCCCGCGTTAAGGCGAAGGCAGGAATTTATTCTCAAGGTGATTGGGGCTGAGGAGTCCAGGTTTGGCAGGACTTTAAACGAGGGCTTACAAATTATCGAGGATGAGATATTCCTTATCAAGCAGGATTATCTGCAAGGTATAAAAGAGTTCTACGATGAAATAGAGTGGGCTTTAAATGGATTCTCTTCTCGGACTCCATTAGCGGTTTTAGCAAGTAATATTAAAACGCGTGTTGATGGATTAAAGAGGAAATATAATCAGGAAATAGCAAAGACAAGTCATGGATTCGTCATATTGAATACGGTTGCATCTTGGGATGATGCATTGGATAATTTGATAGCGAAATTAGGTAAGT
>JAHJRU010000146.1 GCA_018830745.1 Chloroflexota bacterium | reverse complement strand
CTGTATTCGGCTCCATTGGGTGAGAAACTGGATTACTTCTGGGCGGGGGTAAAGATTGTTTCCCGTTCCAGTGTACAGGCGCGGCCGGTAAATGACGTATGGTTTTCTCAGAATCTGTTCTATGATGGGTTGATTACCGAGCCGCCGGAGGAGATAGCCAGCCGGCTCCGCGGCTACTTTTAATGTCGTTTTTGATATTCTAGGAGAAGGTATAACCCTGCCAGGCTCTTGGCGTCGCGGATACTACCGGAAGCAATGAGTTCAGGGACCTGTGCCAACGGCACCCGCACCAGCCTTATTTCCTCGGTGTCCTCAGCGAAAAGCTGGCTGGCAACGAGGTCAGTAGCCAGGTAAAGATGGAGAAATTCCGTGCAGTAGCCGGGGGCGGAGTAAAAGCCGCCCAGCCTTTCCAGTTTATGAGGGTAATAACCGGTTTCCTCCTGCATTTCACGGCTGACAGCAGCCGGGGGGTCCTCACCGGGTTCTATGCCGCCGGCAGGTATTTCCAGTAGCTCGTTCTCCACTGCCTGGCGAAACTGGCTCACCAGCATAACATTATCCTCGTCGTCAATAGCCACTACAGCTACACAGTCGCTGTGCTCTACAATCTCTCGGGTAGTCTGCCGTCCTCCGGACATCTCAACGGTATCAACCCGCAGTTTTACCGCTCGTCCGTCATAGATTGTCTCGCTTGACAGGGTTTTTTCAGACAAGACAGAACTCCTACTCCTGGTTGAACACCAGAGCCACTTCCTCGCAGTCGGGGAATTTGGGGCAGCGGTAACACTCGCTCCAGACCTTGCGGGGCAGCTCCATGCGGTCCACCTGCGAGAAGCCAAACTTCTCGAAGAAGGCCGGCTGATATGTCAGGCAGAAAGTGGTTGGTATGCCCAGTTCGCGGGCTTCGTTGAGACAGGCTTCTATCAACATAGCCCCGATTCTCTGCCGCTGACTTTCCTCGGCTACGGCTACCGACTTTATCTCCGCCAGGTCAGACCAGTTTATATGCAGACCGGCGCAGGCAATTACTTTTTCGCCCTCTCTGACCACAAAGTAATCACGGATATTCTCGTATATTTCACTAAGCGGTCGTGGCAGCATCAGCTCTTTACCGGCAAAGTAATTGATTAGCTTATGTATATAGGGGACATCTTTAATGGTGGCTTTTTCCACTCTACTCAATGTCTCTTTTTCCTTTCAACCTTTGTTCCAGGGTGCCATAAAATGATGTCCGCGGATGAATTCTTAAAAATCGGGTGGTCATATTACTGTGCTTAATATTGATGACCGTACCGCTATCCAGTGGTAAATTCATGTTGCCGTCTATGCTGAGAGTTGCCTGATAAGTTGTACTAACGCGCAGACTTACCTTGGCTGTTGACGCCAACACCATGGTATAAGCCAGGCTAAGATGGGGCAATACGGGTAGCAGCAAAAATTCATCCGACTGCGGATGCAGTACCGGACCGCCGGCAGCCAGTGAATACCCGGTGCTGCCGGTTGCCGTAGCCGCTATCATCCCATCTGCTCGATAGGTGGCCAGCAGTTCGCCATCGACTTCGGCCTCGATGTTGACCACTCTGGCTATTGCTCCCCGTGCCACCACCACGTCGTTCAAAGCGTAGTACTTTGGCGGTAACTCAGTTCCTGGTTGAGCCGGCGTCAATTCAGTCTCAAGCATAGCTCGCTCATCAATCCAGCCCTCCCCGGCAAGCAGAGCGGGAAGCCTGGCCATCACCTCATCAGCGCTTAGTTCGGTCATAAAGCCCAGTTTACCCAAATTAACACCGGTAATAGGGGTTTTGCTGAGAAGGGCTACCTGAGCCGCCCTCAAGATAGTGCCGTCACCACCAACACTGAGCAGCAACTCGGTACCGTCTATCTGGGCCCGGGCGCTTTCTCCCTCCCATGAAGAGCAGAGCCAGGCGGAAACGCCTCTGGCTATCAAAAACTGGCTTACTTCCTTTGCCAGAGTACAGGCGGCTTTATTAAACGGGTGATAAAGGATGCCGATTTTTCCCAAAACGATACGCCCTGACTTATGAAATTTATATATCGAGGTTTACATCCAGATATCTTGCTATCATACCACATTTATGATTTGGTGATGAAGTGATAGAATGTATGGCGAGGAGGAGTTGCTGCTGTTCTTATGTCTGACGTAAAAGCCAGGGTATTTTATGGCTGGGTGGTAGTGGGCGCCTCTTTCATCCTCAGCATGATTGTCTTTGGGACACGCTATTCCTTTGGTGTGTTCTTTACGTCCCTGGAAAGAGATTTTGAATTGACGCGCGCCCTCACTTCGGGGATATTCTCAGCCTACATGGTTTTCTGTATTGGCTTTGCTATCCTGGGAGGGTGGGCTTTAGACCGCTATGGCCCCCGGCCGGTTGTGCTCTTGATGGGTATATTTACTGCCTTGAGCCTGATACTTACCAGCCAGACAAAGTACCCCTGGCAATTTTTCATCAGCTACAGCTTGTTATTCGCGGTGGGAACTGGTGCCGCCTATACCATACTGATGTCAACTACTTCCCGCTGGTTTGAAAAGAAGCGAGGTCTGGCTCTTGGCATCGTCAGCGCGGGGACTGGACTGGGTACCGTGGTGATGGCACCATTTGCCACTTATCTCATCACCACCTTTGACTGGCGCATGGCATTTATAATAATCGGCATTATTGCCGGGGCGATAATGACCGCTTTGTCCGGTTGGCTAAAAAAAGACCCGGCCGACATCGGCGCTCTCCCTGACGGTGCAAGGATAGACGATGATAGAGGCGAGCTTCGAGGTGGAGCGTATGGTACACAGGCCATTAGCTTTACACTGCGACAGGCACTTGGCACCCGTAGTTTCTGGATGGTGGGACTGGTCTGGTTTTTATGGTCGGCCTGCCTGCATTTTATTCTAACCCATATTGTGCCTCATGCCATTGATTTGGGTATCTCGCCATCAGTGGCATCAGTGGTTCTTGGCTTAATAGGATTTACCAGCATCGCCACACGGCTAATCATGGGTGGAGTATCCGACCGGGTAGGCCGAAGGGGGTCGGCGGTGGTGTGTGCCATAATTCAGGCTATCGCTATACTATGGTTAGTATGGTCGCCGGACTTGTGGATGCTTTATGTATTTGCGGTGGCTTTCGGTGCGGGTTATGGCGGCTTTGACCCCACCACCGTGGCTATTGTAGGGGATACTTTTGGTGTGGCAAACCTGGGAATGGTAATGGGGGTGCTTATATTTGGTTGGGGAGCAGGTGCCGCTGTTGGCCCGGCACTCGGCGGGTTTATATATGATATTAATGGCAGCTATGTAGCGGCATTTATTGCGGGAGCAATTTTGATGCTAATAGCCGCACTACTGGTATCACTGATTCGACGGGAAGTAGACGCACAAATAGATTGACATAATGTCAACGGCTAACTTTTTAGCCGCGCTTGATTTTGGCTGGTAATGGCAGTGCTGGTGCCTTTGGCGATAATCTTTCCCGTGTTGTCAGCCACGCTCATATCTACAACCGCTATCCTCCTGCCTGCGTGGGCGGTCTTGGCTTCGGCGGTAATCTCACCTTTCGCGGGCGCAGCAGCCAGGAAGTTAATGTTGAACTGCAAACCCACTCGGATTTCTCCCAGAGTATTGACGGCACAAGCACTGGCGTAGTCGACTAAAGACATAACCAGAGCACCGTCAGTGGTTTCCAGGAAGCTGAAGTGTTCCGGGCGAATAGTAACGGCTACTTTGGCATAACCCTCGCTGAGTTCCAGCAAGCGGAAGCCCAGCAGGCGAGCATAAGGGGTGTTCTCCAATGAAATTCTTAATTCAGGTGCGATATCAGACATTCTTTCCTCCTTCAGAGTCCCATTATACATTATAGCGCCATGTTTCAAAAGAATTGTAGTGGCACGTGGAGCAGCCATTCTGGTAAGCCGGATATTGGCAAAGGATACAGCACGGGTGATACACTTAAAGTAATAGACATAAAAATGTATAGATGGGAGGCAAGTTGGATGAGGCGTATAATCCCTGTAATCCTTGCCATTATTATCGTGCTGACTATATTTGCCGGTGCTTGCGGGCAGGATGATGAGCAACTGATAAGGGAGACTATGACCGGTTTTTTAACGGCGTATAATGACGATGACTTTAGTGGAACTCTGGATTACATATCAGATAATTTGAGAAGCGCCAGAGGAGATGAAAAAATAATAGCTGACCTGCAGGAGGGCAGAGCATCGGGTGGGCCTGCCATTCTTGAGAGTGTGCGCAATCTTGAAATAGACGGGAAAAAGGCTAATATCTCGGTTAGTTTTCAGGGCTTCATGGGGCAGGTGCTGACTGTGCGGTTTCCTTTAATCAAGGAGTCCGGGAACTGGAGAATCGACGGATAATGCGGGGCAGAGGAGTACCGCGCTGTGCCATTAAGAAGCGAACATGCTGGTGGCTATCTGAGCCAGCCTCATCACCGCACCCGGCAAAATCCCCAGTATCAGCACGCCCAGGCAGGAAAGAACCAGTGACAGTCTCAGAGCGCCCGATGAAGGCACCTTTTCCTGAGAAGCGGGTTCACCAAGCCACATTACCTTGACTATGCGCAGATAGTAGTAAGCGGAGATAACGCTATTAATTACGGCGATTATCACCAGCCATAGCAGGTTGTGCTGTACGGCGGAACTGAAGATGTAGAATTTAGCCATGAAACCAGCTGCCGGGGGCATACCGATAAGTGAGATGAGGCACAAGGTCAGTCCCAACGTTAGTAACGGTGCCCGTTTAATCATCCCCGAGTAGTCGTCAACGAGGTCGCTGTCAAGCTTATTCGAGATGGCGATGATGGCGGTAAAAGCGCCCAGATTGGTTAAGGCGTAGCTGGCCAGGAAGAACAGAATACCGCTCTGCCCCAGGACATCCTTAGCGGGCGACAACCCCATGGTAGCCAGTCCGACCATAAGATAACCCGCCTGAGCAATGCTGGAATAACCCAGCAGTCGCTTGATGTTGGACTGAGGGATGGCGGTGATATTACCCACCGTCATACTGATAGCCGCCAGCACGGCGAAGATTAAACCCCAGTCCAGGCTCAACGAGTCGGGTAGCGAGAAGGCGGAGAAGAAAACGCGCAGGATTATGGCGAATCCAGCTGCCTTGCTGCCCACGGACAGAAAAGCGGTTATCGGGGTGGGCGCGCCTTCATAAACATCTGGCACCCACATATGGAAGGGAACCGCGGCAATTTTGAAGCTGAAGCCGGCGACCATCAGCACTATACCCAGGATAAGTGCCGGGTTAATCACCGGTGCTGCCTGTATTGCCAGGGCAATCTCGTTCAGTTGTGTCTTGCCGGTAACACCAAAGACCAGTGCCATACCGTAGAGGAGCACCGCCGAGGCTATTGCTCCCAGTAAAAGATACTTAAGAGAAGCTTCGGTGGATTTCTGGTCCTTCAAAAAGCCCACCAGGGCGTATAGAGAGATGCTGGCTAATTCCAGTCCGATATAAAGGGTTATTAGCTCGGCGGTACCCGCCATCAGCATCATGCCGATAGTGGCTATGAGCACCAGAGCATAGTACTCTCCCTGGAAGCGGGCTAATTTAGCCATGTAATCCGTAGAGGTTAAAATGACCAGGGCGGCGATGCCCAGGAACAGCAGTTTAAAGAAGATAGCAAAGCTGTCCACTGCCAGTATATTATTGAAGATAGCCTGCGTACCGGCTCCTCCGATAGCCAGAGCGAAGCCACCGGATACTACCACGCCAATCAAGCTGACCACAGCCAGTATTCCCTTGCGCTCCACGAAGAGGTCAAGCATTATTACCAGCAGGGCAAAGACTGCCAGGCTAATCTCTGGTGCAAATAGCAGAAGATTCAAATACTCTCTCCTTTTTTATCTACCAATTAAGCCCACAATGGGCGAAATACCTAGTTTAATGACATCGGTTAGAATGGCGGGGTATATGCCGACCAGCATAATCATGGCTATGAAGGCGAACATGTATACCCGCTCCAGAATATCGGCGTCAGCCACACTGTTGTACTTCTCT
>JAHJRU010000145.1 GCA_018830745.1 Chloroflexota bacterium | reverse complement strand
TCGTTTGCCAGTCTGGTGGTGCGGGTATACCAGGCCAGCAGTTCTTCTTCGGAGAAGGCGTTGCCCAACGATAATAAGGGCAGGGGGTGTGCCACCACGCCGAAGGCTTCCACCGGCTCGGCACCGACGCGCTGGGTGGGCGAGTCAGGAGTGATGAACTGGGGATATTGTTCCTCCAGCTGCTTCAGTTCCCGCATCAATTCATCATATTCGGCGTCGCTTATCTCCGGGCTATCCAGGACGTGATAGCGGTAATTATGATGCTCGATTTCGGTTCTAAGCTTTTCTATGTTTCCCTTTATTTCAGTCAGGTCCGCCATATGTCACCAATATGTAACTGCTCTAACTGAGATTATAACACAGCCGGTAGTCGTCACAAAGGCAGAATCAGGCTTGCGTTCCGGCGGTGCGTTAGGGTAGTATGGTGATTGGAAAATCACTAGCCAAGGACGGTAAAACAAGCGTGGCTGAGATTCAACCTTTCCGAGGATTGCGCTACAATCAATCACTGGTTGGCGACCTTGCGGCGCTTATTTGTCCCCCCTATGACATTATCAGTCTCCAGATGCAGCAGGAACTCTACCATCGCAGCGAGTATAATTTCGTCCGCATAGAGTTTGCCCGGGAGCTTCCCCAGGACACCGCCGTGGAAAGTAAATATACGCGGGCGGCAACCACCCTGGAGAAATGGCTGGAGCAGGGGGTGCTCAAGGCAGATGAGGAGCCAGCCCTTTATCTCCATGACCATTACTTCACCTATCAGGGCAAGGAGCATAAGCGCCGCAGTATGGTGGCTGCTGTGAAGCTGGAGGAATGGGATAGGATGGTTATCCGCCCGCATGAGGGCACACTGGCTCGACCCAAGAGCGACCGGGTAAGCATGTTATGGGCATGTCAGGCTAATACCAGCTCCATCATGGCTTTATATGAGGACCGGGAGCAAACAATATCTTCAGTGCTGTCGGCGGAGGAAAAGAAGGAGACTGTAATCAGTATTGATGACGCCGGTGGGGAAGGGCACCGGGTCTGGGCTATCACTGAACCTGAGGCTACAGGCCAGGTATGCCGTAGTTTAGCCCGGGAGCCGTTTTATATTGCCGACGGGCATCATCGCTATGAGAGCGCTCTCACCTACCAGCGGGAGCGGCGCGCCTGTTCTCCGTCAGCATCAGCGGATGAAGCATATAACTTTGTCATGATGACGCTGATAGATTTTGCCGACCCCGGCCTGATTGTCTTGCCGCCGCACCGCTTGGTTCGCGGTATGTCCAGGGCCAGTCTGGAGGGCCTGGCGGCTAAGCTGGAGTCTTTCTTTGATGTGGAGGACTGGTCAACCAGCAAGCCCGGGGTATGGCAGCAGGTTGACGATATACTATCTGGAGAAGACGGACAATCCAGGCTGGTTATTTTTGGGCTGGTTCCGGAGCGTCTCCTGGTTTTGAGATTACGAGACAGGGCGATGGCGAGCCAGATGATGCCTTACTTTCATTCGGAGCTGTACAAGGGATTGATGGTCAGCGTGGTTGACCATATCATTCTGGAGCGGGTGCTGGCGGTGGATGGCGAGCGGGAAGAGGCGGTTCTGGGCTACAGTTATGACCGGGAGGATGCGGTAAACAGGGTATTGGACCAGGAATACCAGCTAGCCATGCTCTTGAGTCCGATAGAGGCGGAAGTGGTTAAGGCAGTAGCTGATGCCAGCGACCGTATGCCCAGGAAGTCCACCTATTTTTACCCCTAGGCACCGGCGGGGCTGGTTTTCCGGCGGCTGGTGTAGCGGATAGTCGTTTCCTATTCTATGCGTGCCTCATCAAGCCATTCTGGTGAAGAATAATTCTGGATATCGAAATGCTCTGTAAAGACTTTTCTTAATTTACGAATTGACTTGACAGAGTTTTTTAAAATATCAAGCTGCATGTCCCAATAGGTGGGGTTGAATTTATTCTCGGTTATCCTATGGGCTGGGGTAATCCTTTCATCACTCACCTTCTTTAGAGAGTTGTATATTTCATTAGAAACATCTTCCGGTACGCCTATTATATTGTTTAAGTACTCCTTCAACAGCTTTCGAGTACCCTTACCTTTGCCGTTACTTTCATTTAGTTCTAATTTACCTGCGAAAAATTCTTTATTTAGATTTTGGCTTAATATCTTATCGAGTTCAAGAATGAAGTAACGGAATTGTGCGGCAGTAGGCTTTGTTAACCGTCCCAATTGTGCTCTCATGTTGTCAATAATGTGCCTGCGCTCATCGATTGATTCTGCCTGCCATTCCTCCGCTGTTAAGTTATTATAGTCGGGGAATGACTCTCTAAACAGGTTGGGTTCTCTTGCTAAACGGCATATTTTGTTTACTTCCTGTATTTCACCAAATAGGGCAGTTTGGGGCGAAACTCTGTTAAC
>JAHJRU010000144.1 GCA_018830745.1 Chloroflexota bacterium | reverse complement strand
CGTTTCAAACGATGAACTGGGCGACTTCAAGCAAGCGCTGGATAATCAGACCGTCAACCCTATGGAGCTTAAAAAGCGCCTGGGCAGAGAACTGGTAAGCCAGCTTTACAATGAAAATGCGGCTAATGAGGCTGAGGAGCATTTTGCCAGAGTGGTACAGCAGAAAGAAGTGCCGGAGGAGATAGAGGAGTTTCGATTTTCTTTCTTGGAAGTCGCCAAACCACGGGCAGAGAGTGTAAAAGAAGCAGAAGAACATTTTGCCAGGGTGGTACAGCAGAAAGAAGTGCCGGAGGAGATAGAGGAGCATAGATTCTCCTTTTTGGAGGTGGCAACTCCACCAGCTGAAAGTGTAGATGAAGACAGAAAAACTGGATTAAAATTAATTCGGATGGATGATTGGGATGTTAGTCGGATAATTGTACATACAGGTCGGGCTAAAAGCCGCAGTGAAGCAAATCGGTTGATTTCCCAGGGGGCTGTTAGCGTAGACGGTGAGAAAATATCGGGTAACATAGCCCTGGTTAAAAATGGCAGCATTATCAAAGTAGGTAAGCGCCGCTATGCCAGAGTGATTAATACTGATACAATAACGGAATAAAGGAGAGAAAATGGAAAACCTGCGCATACCCGGACCGACACCCTGCCCCCCACCCGTTCTGGAAGCCATGGCACGGCAGATGGTAAACCACCGTGGCCCAGAATTTATGCAGATAGTGAATGACTCCACAGATAAGCTGAAACAGCTTTTCCAGACCAGGAATGACCTCTTTATACTGACTGGCTCCGGCACCGGCGGCCTGGAAGCAGCGGCGGTTAACGTCCTCTCCCCGGGAGACAAAGTGCTCTCGGTATCCATAGGTGTTTTCGGCGACCGTTTTGCCGCCATCGCGCAGACATTCGGCGCAGAGGTAATTCCGCTGAAATTCGAGTGGGGGAAGGCGGCTGAACCTGATGCCGTGCGCCAGGCTCTTAAGGACAACCCTGATGTAAAAGCGGTGCTTATTACCCACAATGAAACCTCTACCGGCGTTACCAATGACCTCGGTTCACTCAGCGCCGTGGTCAAGGAATTCGGCAAACTGCTGCTGGTGGATGCTATCAGCAGCCTCGGCTCAATAAACCTGCCGGTGGACGAGTGGCAGGTCGATGTAGCCGTCACCGGCTCGCAGAAGGGATGGATGGTTCCGCCCGGTCTGGCTATGGTCAGTGTCAGCCCGCAGGCATGGGAAGCCCACGAGAAAGCCAAAATGCCCCGCTTCTACTGGGATTTCACCCGCGCTAAAAATTACCTGGCGAAAGGGCAGACCCCGTGGACACCAGCCGTCTCCATCTTCTTCGCCCTGGACATAGCGCTGGACATGATGCTCAAGGAGGGACTGGAGCACATATTTGCCCGCCATGCCCGCATTGCCCAGGCAGCCCGCGACGGGATAAAATCACTGGGCCTCTCTGGCTTCGCCGATGAAAAATATGCTTCCAATACCGTCACCTCCATAGCCGGTTCCGATGGGCTCGACATTGCCAAGATGCGCAAGATTATGCGGGAGGAGCACCAGATTGTGCTCGGCGGCGGACAGCAGAAGCTGGATGGCAAAGTCTTCCGCATCGGTCACCTGGGACTGGTAACCGAGGAAGACATCAAAGCCGTAATAGCCGCACTAAAAATAGTATTACCCCAGGCTGGGTTCGGGAGTGGCAGCTAAGATGAAAATACTGATATGTGACCCTGTATCCGAACAAGGCATAGAGATTCTACGTCAACAGGCCGAAGTAGACGTTAAGACCGGACTGAAAGAGGATGAACTGGTAGCCATCATCGGGGACTATGATGCCATCATGGTGCGCAGCCAGACCAGGGTCACAGGCAAGGTAATCCAGGCCGGGAAGAAACTACAGGTCATCGCCCGGGCTGGAGCCGGTGTGGACACTATTGATGTTGAGGAGGCGACCCTCCACGGTGTGGTGGTGGTCAATGCCCCCCGGGGCAATACCATCTCGGCTGCAGAGCATACCATTGCCATGATGTTGGCTCTATCCCGCCACATTCCCCAGGCTAACGCCAAGCTTAAATCCGGAGTGTGGCAGCGCAGTGAGTTCATGGGCACCGAAGTCAGAGACAAGACCCTGGGTATCATCGGGCTGGGTAATATCGGTTCAGAGGTAGCCAAACGTGCCCGGGGTCTGGAGATGAAGCTTATTGGTCACGATCCCTTTGTCTCCATAGAGCACGCCAAGAACCTCCAGATAAAAATTGTCTCCCTGGAAGAGCTTTTTAAAGAATCGGACTACATTACCATACATGTTCCGGCCAATGCCCAGACCAGAGGAATTATCGGCGGGAAAGAGATGGCTATGATGAAGCCCACGGTGCGCATTATCAACTGTGCCCGGGGCGGATTAATTGATGAAGAAGCCTTAGCCAGAATGGTAAAGGAGAAAAAAGTAGCCGGAGCCGCCGTTGATGTCTTTTCCAAGGAGCCAGCCACGGAAAGCGTCCTTTTCGAAAGTGATAATATCATCGTCACCCCCCACTTAGGTGCTTCCACCACTGAAGCCCAGATGGAAGCCGCCCGAGTAGTTTCGGAGCAGATAATTGATATACTCAACGGCCACCCGGCACGTTATGCCGTTAACGCCCCCTTTATCGCCGTGGAGACTCTATCGGTGCTGGCACCCTTCGTTAAAGTAGCCCATGTACTGGGTAAGCTGGTCAGCCAGCTAGCCGAAGGGCAAACCAACAGCTTTAAAATCACGTATGCGGGGGAAATCTCCGGCTATGACACCAACGCCCTCCTGGCAGCTGCCCTGGGTGGATTACTCGAGAGCGTGAGTGAAGAAAGGGTCAACCTGGTTAACGCTAATCTGCTGGCTGCACAGCGTGGCCTGGCCGTGGTGGAACAGAAGGAAGCCGCCTGCGAAAACTACACCAGCCTTATCACCGTGGAGGTGGCTACCAGCACCGGGGTTACTACTGTCGCCGGGACGGTAATGCATCAGGAACCGCATATCGTGCGGGTCAATGAATACTGGCTGGATATCCAGCCGACCAGCCCTTACTTCCTGTTCAGCGACCACCGGGACCGCCCGGGTCTCATCGGGGCGGTGGGCAAAATAACCGGTGATGCCGATATAAACATCAGCTTCATGCATCTGGGACGACTTCAAGCCCGGGGAGAAGCGCTGATGGTATTAGCCCTGGACGAGGCGTTACCGGAGGAGCACCGGCAGAAAATACTGGCGCTTCCGGATGTTTATAACGCCAGGCTGGTGAAGCTGTAGCCTCATTATTGGCAACAGGTAAAACCAAAGTGGATATTAATGCGCAGATTAGCGACATCCTGGCTCACTACTGG
>JAHJRU010000143.1 GCA_018830745.1 Chloroflexota bacterium | reverse complement strand
GGCTTAGAATTAAAGACTAAGGCTGGTTAAAATTTAGCCGATGCTTTTATGGTATAATTGTGGCATTAATTGATTAGAATAAGTGTCTGGCTGCGGAACATAATTCAGGGGATGATATGAGAAAAGTTTATCTGGACAATATAGCCGGTTCTCCCCTTATTGCTGAAGTGCGTGAGGCCATGCTCCCCTTTTTGTGGGATAACTTTGGCAATCCTTCGTCCCTTCACGATTGGGGTGACCCTCCTCGAATCGCAGTTGATGATGCCCGCTCTCAGGTGGCACAGCTTATCGATGCTGACGACGAAGAAGAAATAATATTTACCGGCAGTGGCACGGAGAGCAATAATTTCGCTGTCAAAGGCCTGGCGTTGGCCCATCAGGAAAAGGGCAAACACATAGTAATTTCAGCCATTGAGCACTTCTCCGTGATGAACTCAGCTAAAACCATGGAGAAGTTAGGCTTTGAGGTAAGCCTGGTCCCGGTTGACCAGTACGGTAGCGTTGACCCGGAGGAGGTTCGGCGCAGTATCAGAGATGACACCATTCTGGTTTCAATAATGCACGCCAATTCTGAGGTGGGCACCATAGAGCCTATTAAGGAAATTGCTGAGCTAGTGAGGGAGAGAAAGGTGGTTTTCCACACCGATGCCGTGGCTACCGCAGGAAGCATGCCGATTAGTGTAAAAGCATTAGGTGTGGATGCCTTGAGCCTGGCCGGGAACCAATTTTATGGACCGCAGGGCGCAGCTGCCCTCTGGGTGCGCAAAGGGGTGCGAATCATGCCCCTCATTGATGGTGGGATACAGGAGGGAGGCCGGCGGGCGGGCACGGAGAACGTAGCTGCCATCGTTGGTCTGGGGAAAGCAGCAGAAATGGCAACGGTCAATCAGGCTGTCCGGATGAAACATCTCACCCCATTACGCGACCGCCTACTGACAGAACTGCCCCGCAAGATTGACCACGTGGTGGTTACCGGCCATCCGCAGAACCGCCTGCCGGGAAATGCCAGTTTCTGCGTGGAGTTTATCGAGGGCGAGTCCTTGCTCATGTTACTGAACAGCCAGGGCGTCGCCGTCTCCAGCGGCTCCGCCTGTACCTCAAGGGCGCTTAAAGCGTCACACGTACTTATTGCCATGGGACTGTCTCATGAGATAGCCCAGGGTTCTGTCCTTTTTACCCTTGGTTTGCACACTACCCTTAAAGATATCGACTATGTTCTGGAGGTGATGCCGCCCATCGCGGAGAGACTGCGGCAGATGTCTCCGCTCTATGCTAAGTATATTCAGAAAGCCAAAGGAGGCAAGTAGCATGCCGATTTACAGTGAAAAGGTGATGGAACACTTTATGAACCCCCGAAATGTGGGTGAAATTGAGAATCCCGACGGTTTGGGAGAGGAAGGCAATCCAGTATGTGGGGATATGATGACCTTCTACATTAAGGTTAAAGATAACCACCTGGAGGATATTAAATTCAAGACCTTCGGCTGTGGCGCGGCCATTGCTGTTTCCAGCATGGTTAGCGAGATGGCTATAGGAAAGACCATAGAAGAAGCCTTAAAGATTACTCCCAGCTCGGTGGCCGAAAAACTGGAGGGGTTGCCCAAGAATAAGTTCCATTGCTCCAACCTGGGGGCTCAAGCCCTCCACAAAGCGATAGAGAATTACCAGAGCAAACAGAAAAAAGGAGGAGGTAAGGGTTGATGACTGAGCCAAAAAAGGAATTACGGCACTGTCCCTACTGCGACGACGAAATGGTAGAATCGGATTTGCCCTATTGTCAGCTCTGTGGGGTTAGCGTATTCTACTGCCCTGGTTGTCATAAACCCGTGCCCCGGGATAATCGGGTATGTCCGCATTGTGGGGCTGAGATTAAAGGCGAAAGCGCCTAGGAGAAAGAAATGGCGGATAGTGTGAGTGAAGAAAAGGAGAAGCTTACCATTGTGGTATTCAGTGGTGACCTGGACAGGGCTCTGGCTGCCTTTATGCTGGCCACTACCGGCGCCAGCATGGGTATGGACGTCACCATGTTCTTTACCTTCTGGGGACTGAATATCCTGAAGAAAAACGAGGGCGGCATAAAAAGCCAGGGGCTTATGCGACGCATGCTTAACTTTGTTAACCGGGGCGGCACCAAGCGACTTAAAATGTCCAAGTTCAATATGTTTGGGCTGGGCACCTGGATGATGAAACGCCTGATGAAGGAAATAAACATGCCTTCAATAGACGAGTTCATCTCTATGGCTCAGCAAATGGGCGTCAAAATGGTCCCGTGCAGCACTTCATGTGGAATGATGGGCTTGCCGGAAGATGCCTTCCGCGAGGAGGCGTTAAGCCTGACCGGCGCTGCCTTTTTCCTGGGCGAGGCTCGCGAGTCCAAAGTAACCCTGTTCATCTAACCATATTTTCTCTAGCCATTGAGGAGGACCGTATGCAAGCGGATCAAACCCTGGACTGTATGGGTCTGTACTGTCCTATGCCGATAGTCAAAACTGCTGATAAGATAAAAAGCCTTAAAACGGGCGAGGTGCTGGAGGTAGTGGCTGACGACCCGGGAATAAGGCAGGATATGCCAGCCTGGAGCAAGGCTACCGGTCATGAATTCCTTGGTATAGAAGAAGCAGGCAAAGAAATCAAGGTCTACGTCAAGAAAACCCACGAATAGAACCTGAATCGTTTCCAGTTGTGTCAAGTTTTTCCCCTAGACCGGTATCCGCGTATTGGCGATAACCCTCTGAAAATCTCCTAATAGCACCTAGATGTATTGACAGCTACTATTTTTTATTATAATATATATGTGTATACGTATATATCAGTATATGAAAGGAGGTGCTACTTAAATGGATTATGACCCGGAGATTTACAAACTGAAAGCTGAGCTCTGTAAGACTTTTTCTGAGCCGAAGAGGCTCATTATGATTGACGCTTTAAGAGATGGGGAAAGAGCCGTCGGTGCTTTGGCTCGGATGCTGGAATTAGACCAGGCGGTTGTCTCCCGTCATCTGGGCATTCTCCGCGACCGGGGTGTGGTTAAGGCGCGTCGTGATGGGACGAGTATCTATTATAGTCTGTCAGACCCCAAGATATGCGAGGCTTGTGACCTTGTGCACGAGATATTGTTAACTCAGATAAAGAAGAACGGGGAACTGGCGGAAAAACTGGTTATATAGAAAAGATATGGTTTTAAGGGGGATACAATGAATAACGAAGCCCGGACAGAATTGGGAGCAAGGTTTGGAGAAAGGGTTAGTTTTGATAAAACAGAGATGCTGTTCTATGCCCATGACACCGCCAGCTTACCTACATTGGTCAAGCAAACGCTTCAAATGGTTCCTGAGTCGGTAGTGCAACCGCTCAATACCGAAGAGGTGGTCTTTATCACCCGGTTGGCTCGCCAGAAAGCCATTCCCCTTACTCCTCGTGGTGCAGCCTCAAGTGGTTGGGGAGGTGTTATTCCCACCAGGGGTGGCATAGTGGTTGACTTTTCTCGAATGCGCCGCATATTGGAGATAGATAAGAAAAATGCGGCCGCCACGGTTGAGGCCGGAGTAATCTGGAAGAACCTGGAATACGAATTGCGTAAACAGGGACTGGCTTTGCGCATCTATCCCTCCAGCGCTCCGAGCGCTACCGTAGCCGGCTGGGTTGCCGAGGGTGGCGGTGGCATCGGCAGCTATCAATACGGGCAAATCGGCCACAATATTAAGTCGGTTAAGCTGGTAACCCCCGAGGGCGAAGTTAAGACAATAGACGGCGATGATTTGGAACTGGTCATCGAAGCCGAGGGAATAACCGGTATGATAACCGAAGTGACGGTCAAGACGCGTAAGGCTGAGGATGATGTACCGGTCGTAGCGTCGTTCCCCAGCTTGAAGCATCTCTTACGTGCTTTGCGCGATGTGGAACAGAACGCCCTTCCATTATGGCATATCAGCTTTTCCAACGCCGTCTTTGCTACCAAGCAAGAAGAGGCTGAGATGGCGGCGCTCAAGGTGAAACCAAGTTTTGGCGAAGATAAGGGACCGTTTGATGAAAAGGTGACCCAAAAGAGATGCCGGGCTATGTTTGTCTATCCCAGGTCACGCCATGAGCAGATCTTACCAGCACTACTGGATATCATCGGTTCTAACCAGGGCCATCTTGAAGACGAAGAGGCCACTAGAAAAGAGTGGAGCGACCGATTCTATCCCATCAGGCTTAAACGGCTGGGGCCATCCCTGATATCCAGCGAATCCATAATATTAGTTCCGGTCTTGCGCATCGAAAACGTAATCGAGGAGATAGAGCGGAAATTCCCCGGCATTGCCATCACATCAACGCTGCTCAGTCATGAAGAAGCCTCTCTCCTGGGGCATCTACTAAGCGATGAACGCTCACCGGCCTATACCTTTGAGTTCCCCCGCTCTCTGGAGATTATAGATGTCGCCTGCCAGTATGGTGGTTGTCCCTACTCTACCGGACTCTACTTCACCAGCCATGCGCGGCGAAATCTTGGTAATGAGAAAGTCAATCGACTGCTGGAGTATAAAAAGAAAACCGACCCTCAGGGCATCTTTAATCCAGGTAAGATACTGCCCGAGAACCGCAATCCCCGACTGTTGCGTCTGGCTATGAAATTGGGCCAGCTAGGTAAGCCATTCCTGTCCATAGGCAGAGCCCTGTTCAGTCATAAGCCAAAGTTAGCTGACAAGATACCGCCTCAAATTGCTTATGAAGCCTATTCCTGTGCGCAATGCGGTTACTGTATTGAGGTATGTGACCAGTACTATGGCCGCCAGTGGGAAAGTGAGACTGCCAGGGGCCGCTGGTATTTCCTTCGCCAGTACCTGGAAGGCAAAGCTGAGTTCAACCAGACTATGCTTGACTCCTTTCTGCTCTGCACCACCTGCCAGCGCTGTAACCAGGTTTGCCAGGTACAGATTCCCATCCAGCAGATGTGGGACCAGATGCGGGGTCTGGTGATTCATGAGAAGGGCTACCATACCTTCCCCGGTTTTGAAATGATGGGCTCTAGCTTCACTCGTGAGTCGAATATCTGGGCCGGGGGTCGCGAGGAGAAAGTTAACTGGCTGCCGGACGATGTTTTACCCCTGGAAAAGGGGAAAACGGCCTACTGGGCAGGCTGTACCGCCTCATATGTGGAAAACGATATTGCCCAGAATGCTGTTCACATACTCAAGGAGGGCGGGATTGACTTTACCTATCTGGGAAAAGACGAAGCCTGCTGCGGCATCCCCTTCTATGCTGCCGGCAAGTGGGACCTGTTTGCCGAAGCGGTGGAGCATAACATCACCGAGCTGAACAAACGTGGTGTTGAAGAGGTGATAATCTCCTGTCCCGGCTGCTGGGTCACCCTGAACCACTACTACCGTGAGTGGGCGCCGAAACTGGGGCTGGAGTATAACGTTAAAGTAAGAAATATCACTGAAGTCACCGCAGACCTGGTGAGAGAAGGTAAACTAAAATTCAAGCACACACCGAAGGATGGCGGCCGACTTACCTACCATGACCCCTGTCACATTGGTCGGCATGGTGGTATATATGAGCCGCCCCGTGAAGTTCTGAATGCCATACCCGGAGTTGAGTTAGTCGAGATGGAGCACAACCGGGTGGATGGTCTTTGCTGTGGCAGTGTGCTGAGCCGGGTAGGGCGTCCGCCGGCGGCAGATGCCATCGGAGCGTTCCGTATAGCGGAGGCGGAGGCGGTTAAAGCGGATGTAGTCGTCACTGCCTGTCCCTGCTGCGAGGTGCAGCTGCGCGTCGGAGCCCGCTTCAAGAAATCGCCGGTGCGCATTCTCGACTGGTCGGATATTGTGGCCGAAGCTCTTGGCTACGATGTCGCCGACCCAACGCATACCGTTCTCGATGCCTGGGATGTCTTTGGCACCGCCATAGACATGATGACTCCGGCAGGCATGAATGAGATGATGGGGCAAATGATGCCCGAAATCATGTCCGCCATGCCGGGAGCTATGAAAAAAATGATGGGCATGGTCCAGGGAATGCCCGCCTTTCTCCGCCACCCGATGCTGTCAATGATGGACAAAATGATTCCCATCTTGATGCCCCGGCTTCTGCCCTCAATGCTGCCGGCGCTGATGCCCCGGTCTACCGAGCTGATGAAGCAGGCTATACCTAACATGCCACCGGCTATGGACGCCATGCTGCCTGAAGTGATGCAGGCTATTATGCCGCCGATGCTACCCCGTGTAGCCCCGATGATAGCGCCTAAGATGACCGCTTACCTGGAAGCTGAGGCGACGGCCCGGAAATAATTCAAGGGAGGTAACCTTTCGACAAGTAGTACGTTATATTAAAAAATACGAGCTTCTTGATAATTTTGTGATAGTTATCGGCTCTTTCGTGAGACAGTGGTAACTGGAAGACTCTAAATTATGGTTAAAACCTGGGCAGTCAGGGGGAATGGGAGGTAATGCCATGTTTTACCTGATAAAGAGCAAAGGATGTCAGCGATGCGGGGGAGACCTCTTTCTGGAGCGATACGAGGACAGTGTATACGTAACCTGTCTCCAGTGTAGTGCTGTCCACGCCGAGTTTTCTGAACGAGAACTGAGGAATTCTAAGTCGCCGCTACTGGCAAAAGCAGGACAGGAAGACAATGGTCATTAATGCGGAGACCAGCCAGTGAATGATAAATCACTGCGTATATTTCTGATGGCGCTATTTGGCGTGGGCGGCATGACCATTCTGATATTTGCGTGGGCGCAGCCAATGTCTGCCGCAGAAAGAGTCCTGACTACGCTCATTGGCTCGTTCGGACTTTTATGGGTAGTAGTTCGAGCTCTAATATTTGACAAACTCTTAGGCGGGATACCTTTAGATAAAATCTGGCCCAAATTAGGATTAAAAAGAAGCTACTTTAATCGGCACTGAACGCAGAAACCGGTTATTGACTTTTCATCCGGGGCTAATGAAGCCTTAAGGAGAAGTGGAGAAACCTCCTGGCTTATTAGCCCTTTAAGTTTGCTCCAGAGACAGGCTTCCCTTGACAACAATGTGATGCGTGCGTAAAGTGTCACTTGGTACCCCTGTCAAAGCGTTCTATATTAGGCAATATAAAGCAGGAGGTGTTTTGCCCGTGTCGGTGAAGATTCTAGGCGTATGCGGTAGCCCGATTAAGAAAGGCAATACGGAAACTCTGCTTGACATCGTCCTGGAAAGCGCCCGGGCGACAGGAGACGTTGAGACCGAACTGGTGACCATGGCCGACTGGAAAAACTTCAAGGGCGGCTGTATCCACTGTAATTTCTGCGCTTACAAGCAGAAGGAAGGCGATTTCTGCGCCATTAAAGATGATATGACCCCGATGTATCCCAAACTGCTGGAAGCCGATGGCTTGATACTGGCTTCTCCGGTATATATCAGCAATCTCTCCTGGTTTATGACAGCCTTCATCGACCGTCTCAGGCCTATCGTCCATGGCAAAATATACACCAATAAGCTGGTGCACAAAGTGGGTGCCGCTGCTGCCGTTCTGTGGCATCGTAACTCCGGAGCAGAGACCACCCTGTTAAGTATGGTACATGCCATGATGCATTGCGGGATGCTGCCGGTTACTGTCGCCCTGTATGGCACTTACGGAGTGACCGCTGTCTCCAGTATTCACGGCACCGGCGCCTTTGATCCCAATGATAAGCTGGGTGTTCTGAACGATGATTTTGGACTCAGAACTGCCCGTGCTTTGGGCAAGAATGTGGCTCAGGTCTGCAAGATGATGAAACTGGGCAAGGCAGCGCTGAAGGCACAGGAATAAGATATTATGTCAACCACGACTTTGGCTGGTACGATTAATCCTGGCTAGGCGGCGACTTTGTGGAGGCAGGTTTTGTTGAGCTGGCAGCGGGCGCATGATTCTGCCTGTGTCCAGGTTGCCATGTTAGGACCCAATCCCATCACCATTGAGGTCGATTTCTGGGGCAGCATCATTCCTGATGCGTTTAGACTCACCCCAATTTCTCCACCCGGCGCCAGTTTAAACAGGTTCCACTGCTCTGAGATGGGGAAACCTGGACTTCCGGGGCTGAGGCGACTGCTCGCTTGATAACCGCGGGCGGAGGCTTGGCGCATCATTAGTATGCAGATTTCCTGATATAAGGCATCTACGGCGGCACTGCCGATACCATCCAGCAGGAACCCCCGCAACGGTTCCCCCTGGCGAAAATACTCGGTGGCTCTTTCCTCTAATTTGGGCCCTATGGTCGATATTATGACCGCCAGTTCCTTAGCCTCCCTCAGGACCGAAACCAGCTTGGCCCCATTCAGCGCAACATCGCCCTCCAGGTAAAGCATCTTATCACGCGCCCCTGTTACGG
>JAHJRU010000020.1 GCA_018830745.1 Chloroflexota bacterium | reverse complement strand
GGTTGCCCTGGATACTCTCCTTAAGGACATCGCCGCCGAGATAGAGAACCGTACCGGCGAGGGCGCAGAGGTTGGAGTAGGGAAAAAGGGCGTGGTTTCCGCCAGCGACGAGAAAACGGTCAAACTGAAACAGATAATCATAGACCTGCATCAAGGGGTGCCGTTCGAGGACGTGAAGAAACGCTTCGATGAGTTAATCACCGACGTGGAGCCGACCGAGATAGTGGCCATGGAAGAGCAGATCATCAGGGAGGGAATGCCGGTGGAGGAAGTGCGGAAGCTGTCTGACCTGCATGTAGCCGTTTTTAAGCAGGCGCTGGATGCCAAAGATGTCCCCGTTACCCCGGAGGGCCACCCGGTCCATACGTTCATGGAGGAAAACAAGATATTTACAAATACGGTCGGCGATATGGACCTGCTGTTCGAGCAACTGCAGATAGATAGCACGCCGGCAAAACTCAACGAGCTGAAACAGCCTCTGCAGGAGGCATTGGACAAGCTCTCCAGGGTGGAAATACATTATCAGCGTAAGGAAAACCAGCTCTTCCCCTTCCTTGAGAAGCATGAGATTACTGGTCCGCCACAGGTCATGTGGAGCGTTCACGACGACATTCGGGTCAAGCTGAAAAAGACCCGGGAGGCTTTTGAAAGCCAGGATATTAGTGCCTTTCTCGATAATGGGCAGGAATGTACCCAGGCAATCGTGGACATGGTCTTCAAGGAGAACCACATCCTCTTTCCGCTCTCCCTTGATTTGCTTGACCAGTCTGAATGGGTTGATATTAGAAATGGCGAGAGCGATATCGGGTACGCCTTTGCAGCACCTGCGGTAGATTGGTTGAAGGCGACAGCCGTTGCAGAACCCGCTGCCGATGCCGACAAAGCAGGAAAGGACGCTGGCCGGCTCAGTCTGGATACCGGGCTGATAACCTTGAACCAGGTCAACCTTATACTGAAGCACCTGCCGGTGGATTTGACCTTTGTGGACGAAAACGATGAGGCACGATATTTCTCCGCCGGGAAAGAGCGAATTTTCCCCAGAAGCCCCGGCATTATTGGCAGAAAAGTCCATCAGTGCCACCCGGCAAAGAGCCTGGACACGGTCAGCCGAATCGTTGATGATTTTAAGAACGGCACGAAGGACAAGGCTGAATTCTGGATTCAAATGAGCGGCAGGCTTATATACATCCGCTATTTCGCCGTGCGGGACGATGAGGACATATATCGCGGGACTCTGGAGGTAAGCCAGGACATCACCGACATACAATCGATAACGGGTGAGAGAAGATTATTGAATTGGGATGATTAGTGATCAGGCTGTGCTTGACAAAACCAGGTAAAACAGTTTAATCTATATTGGTAGTTCTTGATGGTCGCCTGTGACTTAGCCTCGCAGTGACAGTTCAGTAGATATCCCTGTATTAGCGAAGCTATGCTGGAGATAGAAACTGAATTGTTATAAAGAACGTGGTCTACAGGTTGACTTTTCATTTTATCTACCTTAAAATTAGCTACGGACAGTTGCCCACATAGCTCAGTCGGTAGAGCACGTTCTTGGTAAGAACGGGGTCAGCAGTTCGAATCTGCTTGTGGGCTGTTTAATAAAGGGGGTTAAAATGGCGAAACAGAAATTCGAGCGGACCAAGCCACATTGTAACGTGGGGACTATTGGTCATGTTGACCACGGGAAGACCACGCTGACTTCGGCGATAACCATGGTGCTGTCCAAGGTAGGCAAAACCAGTTATCGCGCCTTTGATAGCATTGATAATGCACCGGAGGAGAAAGCCCGTGGTTTAACCATTGCCATTGCCCATATTGAGTATGAGACGGAAAAACGCCATTATGCGCACATAGACTGTCCGGGCCACGCCGATTACATCAAGAATATGATAACCGGGGCGGCGCAGATGGATGGCACGATTCTGGTGGTTAGCGCCCCCGATGGCCCTATGCCACAGACCCGGGAGCACGTGCTGCTGGCGCGCCAGGTGGAGGTTCCTTCTATTGTGGTAGCGCTTAACAAGGTTGATATGATGGAGGATGAGGAGCTTCTGGAGCTGGTGGAGATGGAGGTGAGGGAGCTCTTGAGCAAGTACAAGTTCCCCGGTGATGATATTCCAGTAGTAAGGGTAAGTGCGCTCAAGGCTCTTGAGTGTGGCTGTGGTAAGCGTGAGTGCCAGTGGTGTGGTCCCATCTGGCAACTGATGGATGCCGTAGATAATTATATTCCTACCCCGGCAAGGGCCAGGGACCTGCCGTTCCTGATGCCGGTGGAGGATGTTTTTAGCATTAAAGGACGGGGTACGGTGCCTACCGGCCGGGTGGAGCGTGGGGTAATCAAGCCAGGCGATGAGATAGAGATAGTAGGTTTGCATCATGAGCCACGGAGGACGGTAGCCACCAGCCTGGAGATGTTCCATAAGCTGCTGGATGAAGCTGAGCCCGGTGATGCCGTAGGTATTTTGATTAGGGGTATAGACCGGGCTGATATTGAGCGCGGCCAGGTGCTGGCGAAGCCGGGAACTATCAAGCCACACACCGCTGCCGAGGCGGAGGTGTATGTATTAACCAAGGACGAGGGCGGAAGACATACTCCCTTCTTCAACGGATATAAGCCACAGTTCTACATCAGGACTACGGATGTTACCGGGTCTATTGAGCTGCCGGAGGGTATGGAAATGGTCATGCCCGGTGACAATGTAACCATGAAGATAAAGCTTATTTATCCGGTAGCCATGGAGCCGGGTTTGCGTTTTGCTATTCGAGAGGGGGGTAGAACGGTAGGCGCGGGTTCGGTTACCCGTATTATCGAGTAAATCATGGCCAAGAAAGCGGAAGCCAGAATCATTATTAATCTTGCCTGTAACGAGTGTCGGGAGAGGACATATCATACCACCAAGAACCGGCGGAATGACCCCCAGCGGCTGGAACTTAGTAAATACTGTCCCCGCTGTCGCGCTCATACTCTCCATAAGGAGGTAAAGTAGTGTGGCCAAGCCAGCGGCACGTCAGGCAGGTGCGGTTAAGCGAAGCGGCTCCAGGTTTAAATTCTTCGGTGAGACGGTAAGCGAACTAAAGAAGGTAGTCTGGCTGACGCGGCGGGAGGTTATATATCTGACCGTGATGGTGCTGGTTGTGGCTGGGGCTTTCGGAGTCATTTTAGGGGTCATTGATTACGGTTTTACACGTCTCATCGATGATATTTTTCTAGGCAGGTAAAGGCTTGTTTCACATTCAGCTGAGAAATCTAAATAAACGGGATAGTTTTGTGCCTTTCAGGGAATTTCATTTTGGGTGGGGTTATCGGTGACGGAGAACGATAAAAAATGGTACGTAGTGCATACCTATTCCGGGTATGAGGAGCGGGTAAAAAAGAACCTGGAACAGCGCATCCGCTCCATGGATAGTGCTGACGATGTTTCGCAGGTGGTCATACCAACCGAGGACGAGATTGAGGTTAGAAATGGACAGAGGCGGACGGTAACCAAGAAAATACTGCCCGGCTACGTTCTGGTTGAGATGCAAATGATGGACGACTCCTGGAGTTTGGTGCGGAATACTCCCGGCGTCACCGGTTTCGTGGGCAGCGAAAATAAACCCACGCCACTGGCAGAGGAGGAGGTCGAGCGGATTCTAAAGCAGATGGAGTCGAAAACTCCCCGCGTTAAGCCCGGACTCAGGAAGGGACAGAGCGTTCGTGTAAATGATGGCCCCTTCATTGATTTTGTGGGGCTGGTAGACGAAGTAAGTCAGGAAAAGGGTAAGGTTAAGGTGCTATTATCCCTTTTCGGACGTGAAACACCGGTAGAGCTCGACTTGTTGCAGGTGGAAAAGCTGTAAGCCTGGTCCTTAGCCCTGATAGGAGATAATATGGCCAAAAAAGTTAAAGCGGTAATTAAGTTGCAGATAGAGGCGGGCAAAGCTACCCCGGCTCCCCCGGTAGGTCCGGCATTGGGGCAGCACGGGCTTAATATCATGGGTTTTTGCAAGGAATATAATGACCGCACTGCTTCCCAGGCTGGCTCCATCGTTCCGGTGGAAATCACTGCATACCAGGATGGGACCTTTATATTCATTACCAAGACCCCCCCGACTACTGATTTGCTAAAGAAAGCGCTGACCATTGAGAAGGGGGCAGCCAATGTCGGGCAGGAAAAGGTGGGGGTACTATCACGAGAAAAGTTGCGTGAGGTAGCCGAGATTAAGGCGAAGGACTTAAATGCGATTGACATCGAAGGGGCGGAGCGGATTATTGCCGGCACCGCTCGAAGTATGGGAATCGAGATAGAGTAGGCATTATGGTAAAACACGGTAAAAATTATCAGACAGCAGTTAAAGATTTGGGAAAAATGCAGGTGTATGAACCTCAGGCGGCTATTGAGCTGGCCAAGCAGTTATCCTATGTCAAGTTTGACGAGACGGTTGAACTTCATCTTGACATGGGTGTTGACCCCAGAAATGCCAGCCAGCAGGTTCGTGGCGTAGCCCTTCTACCGCACGGGCTGGGGAAACAGGTGCGGATTGTGGTTTTCGCCCAGGGCGAAGCGGTCAGGATTGCGGAAGGCGCCGGAGCCGACCACGTTGGCGACGATGAATTGGTCAAGAAGATTGAAGGCGGCTGGTTGGATTTTGATACCGCTATGGCTACCCCGGATATGATGGGCAGAGTGGGCAAACTGGGCAAGATTCTGGGCAGGCGGGGACTGATGCCTAATCCCAAATCAGGCACTGTGGTTCAGGCCGAGGACCTGCCCCGGGCAATAGACGAAGCCCGTAAAGGAAGGGTGGAGTTTAAGCTGGACCGCACCGCTATCATCCATCTGCCTTTGGGCAAAGTCAGCTTTGATAATGACAAGTTGCTGGATAACCTGACGGCGATTATTGAGGCGGTGGTAAAGGCTAAGCCCACCGGTGTTAAAGGTAATTATATCAAGAGCGCTACTTTAACTACTACTATGGGGCCCGGGTTAAAACTTGACCTCAAACCGCTCCTCATTTTAAGTTCTAGTTAAGTGTTTTGCAGTCCACATTCCTAGAGGAGAGAATGGTTGGGATTACGTCCTGCGGCGCTTACATCCCCATTTACCGATTGAGCCGAAGTGAAATTGCCCGGGTGTGGGAAGGCTCTGGAGATGGAGAGAGAGCGGTCGCTAATTTTGACGAAGATTCGCTGACTATGGGCGTAGAGGCGGCTATTGATTGTCTGGGTGACATAGACCGGGATTTGATTGATGGCCTGTATTTTGCCTCCACCACGCCCCCGTATCGGGAGAAACAAGCCGCCAGCATTTTAGCCGCTGCCCTGGCCCTGCGCCCGGAGATATTCACCGCTGACTTCACTGATTCCTTGAGGGCTGGCACCAGTGCTATCAGGGCGGCTGTTGATGCCGTCAGAGCCGGCTCGGCTCAAAGGGTTCTGGTGGTTATAGCTGACTGCCGCTTGCCTGCCCCCAATTCTGAGTTTGAACGCCTCTTTGGCGACGGTGCCGCCGCTTTTCTCATCGGTGATTCTGAGGTCATTCTGGATATTGAAGCGTCTTATAGCCTTGCCAGCGAATTTATGGACGTATGGCGGCGAGAGCAAGATACCTATCACCGGACGTGGGAGGACAGATTTGTTCTGGAGGAGGGCTATCAAAAAATCCTGCCTCAGGCAGTGGCTAAATTGATGAACGACTGCGGCCTGACTCCCCAGGATTTCACCAGGGCGATATTTTATGCGCCTGACGCCCGGAGGCATACCCAGGTAGCCAGAAGTCTGGGCTTTGATGCTAAGACCCAGCTTCAGGATGGTATGTTTGACACTGTCGGCAATACCGGTGCCGCTTTTGCCCCCATGATGCTGGTAGCGGCTCTGGAGGAGGCCGGGCCAGGAGACAGGCTCCTCTTTGCCAGCTACGGCGATGGCTGTGATGCTTACATCTTTAGCGTTACCAGTGCTGTAGAGAAAATTGGCGACAGACGGGGAATAAAGCGTCATCTGGAATCTAAGATGGCACTCTCCAGTTATGGGAAATATGTGCGCTTTCGCAACCTGATGGAGTGGGAACCGGAAAGGCGTCCGCCGGAATATTCCTCCCTGACTCAGTATTGGAGAGACCGGAAGGAGATTATGGCCCTGGTGGGGCATAAATGCCGTCAATGCGGCCATATTCAGATTGATTTCCCGGTGCAGCGGATATGCAGCTGGTGTCAGGCGAAGGACGATTTTGAGTCGGTCAGGCTTTCGGATAAGAAGGGCACCCTTTTCACCTTCAGCATGGATGAGCGGGCCAGAGTGCTGGACCTGCCCAGTATCATGTGCGTGGTTGACCTTGAAGGTGGGGGACGGATTTTTACCCAGATGACTGACCGTGACCCGCATGAGGTTAAGGTCGATATGCCGGTGGAACCTACCTTTAGGAATTTACACGATGGAATGGGTTTCCATAATTATTTCTGGAAAGTCCGTCCGTGAGGTGCTGAGACAAGAGAGATGGAGAGCATTAAAGACAAGGTAGCCATAGTGGGTATGGGATGCACCCGATTCGGCG
>JAHJRU010000142.1 GCA_018830745.1 Chloroflexota bacterium | reverse complement strand
CGTTCATTGAAGAGCATCCGCGGACATTCGGCACTGTCACCTAATTTGGCGCGCAGCTGGTATATATATCTCTTCAGCGTGCTGCCATCAATATACCTGGCTTCGCTCCCCCACACATGCTGTTTTATGTTATCCTGAGGCACTATCCTGCCCTCATTTCGCGCTAAACAGAAGAGAATCTTATATTCGGTAGGGGTGAGGTGTAACCGTTCATCATTGCGGTAAACCTCTCTAGTGGAGAAGTTGATAACAATACCCCCGGCTATCAATTCGGGCAGTTCCTCTTCTTCAGGCTGACGGGTCCCGGTACGTCGTAAAACCGCCTTGACCCGAGTCAACAAATTAGCTGGACTGAATGGTTTGGTAATATAGTCGTCAGCCCCCGTTTCCAGCCCTCTCAGTTCATCTACCTCATCCCCCCGCACCGTCAGTATGATAATCGGCACATCGGAGAAACTACGGACTTTCTCCAGCACATCAAAACCAGTCATGTCAGGCAGATTAATGTCCAAAATGACTATATCGGGAGACTCGGTTTCCACCATATCTATCCCTTTAGCCCCGTTATCGGTAGCAATAAGTGCTGCCTCAGGCCAGCGCAGCCTGAAGGTAAGCGAAACACCGTTTATTATCTCCGGACTGTCTTCAATAAGCAGTACCTTCATGTAGTCTCACCTCCTGAATTACTGGTGGCCGGTAATGAAAACTTGAAACTGTTGCCGCTTTTGTTTGTCTCTACCCAAATTCTCCCCCCATGCAGCTGCACCAGCTTCTTACAGATAAACAGCCCGAGCCCCAATCCACCCACTCCCCCTCTTTTGCCTCGATAATACGCATTGAAGACCTGTTTGGCTTCCTCAGCACCAATGGGTAGACCAGAATCATGCACTTCCAATACTACCTCACCATTCACCGAATGAGCACGCAGCCATATCTTTGTATCGGGCTGACTGAACTTGCTGGCATTGGTAAGCAAGTTGAGCAATACCTGAACCACCCGGTCCGGGTCAGCTTGAGCTGGAGCCAGAGAAGGTGGTAACTCCAGATTAAGCGTCTGATTTCTGCTCTGGAGAAGTCCGGCGACCTGTGAGGCAACGCTTTTTACCACCTGCTCAACATTGACCGACTGCATATTCAGCACCGGCTCAACTCTGCGAAGTTTAACAAAATCGGTCAGTTCTGAAACCCTCCGATTCAAATTATTAACGGAAATATCCAGATTCTCCGCCAGCTCGCCAAGACTTGACGCATCAGCTGGTAGCTCTTCCCTCAACAGCTCTGACGACGCCAGCATAGCCGTAATGGGTGTCTTTATTTCGTGGATAAGGGAGTTGATGAACTCTGTTCTTTCTCTGTCCTGCTTCTCAAGCTCCAATCGCGCCTGTCTCTCCGATTCATAAAGCCGTGACTTATCGATGGCAATAGCCAGTTGTGTGGCTACCTGCTGCAGCAGCCTGATATCGTCGGCGCTATAGGCATCCGGCTCCCGCGAAGCAAGCAGGAAATTACCGAGCAGACCACCCTCAGAGCGTAGCGGTAAGCGCAGCAGGGAACTAATCCCCACCCGGCGAAACTGTTCATCTCTTTGGAATCCAACCCCACGAGACAGATCAGGGAGGTAATGAAAGGTCTGACTGCTATCCTCTGTTGCTCCCGCTCCAGAGAATTCACCAGTAGCATCCCAAACCAATCCTCGCCCGGATAGCGGGGACAGCACCACAGTATCCACTGAAAATTCATCCCCTCTATTTACCAGGTTTATGCCGGCGAAGTCAATGGTGAGAACCTGCTTCAGCTCGTCGATGAAGTGGCTATATACCTTTTCCAAATCAAGCTCAGAGGAAACGGTCATGCCCAGTTTAGACAGCAACACTTGCTCCTGATACCGCCTCATCTGCAGCTCGTAAAGTCGGGCATTATCCAGAGTGGCAGCCATCTGGCGCGCCACCACACGCAGCATTCTGCCCTCTTCCAGAGAATAATCCTGCTCTGACAGCTTGCGCCCCAGTATCATGATGCCCCGAAGGCCTTCCCTGGTCATCATAGGGACGAACAACTCAGCTTCCAGTTTATCCAGCATCGCCCTTTCCCTGGCAGTAAGTGCCTGAAGTTGAGGTGTGATATCTATTTCTTGCCGGGTCACCATGTCTTCCCGTTGGCTTAACCACCAGATAAGCGCACTGTTCTGGTCAATATGAATAGAGCTATCCTGGCTTAGTCCTTGTGACGCCACCGGGACAAAACTTTTCTCCTCTGCATCGGGGAGAAGCACCGAGACACTCTTACATTGCATGGCCACGGCCGTGGTGCTGACCAAAGACTGCGCAATATATTCCAGGTCAACAATCGCCTTGGTTTCATCACTCAGACTCTCCAGGGCATAAAGGTAATCCTGCCTCCCGCGATAAAACCACCTGTCCACGATGCCCTGGGCCCAACGTAATGTCGGCTGGAGGCCAATGGCAATGAATAAGATGAAGGCCACATTAAACCAGAACGGAAGGCTCCAGGCGTGGGTCACAAACAGGTAAGTTACAAAAACCAAACCAAGGTACAATCCTATCGCCAGGGTGGAGACGAGGACATAAGCCGTTCCTTTTCTCACCACCACCCGGATATCCAGAAGGTGATACTTCAATATGGCATACGTGCATAATAAAGAAAAAAGGATGTTACTGGGGATGCCCATGGGATAAATACGTACCCCTCCAGCCGCCAGGACATCCACAAAAATCCCCACAAGAGTGAAAGTCACTCCAATGGCAACATAGAGATAACGCGTTCTCTCCAAACTGGATTCCGAAAGACGATAGGCTTTGGCTACGTGAAGCAGCGCTATGATAACGATGCCATAATAGACTAACATGTACACGGGAAGTAGCGGACCAGGAATGAAGCCGTGCCCATACCACATCTCTCTCATCCTAATTACCAGTAGGTCAGTGGGTGCTATGGCAGCCACAAGGACAAGGCTGGAGTAAGCCAGAAGGAGCCTCCACCCCTTACCTCTGCTTCTGGTAAAGAGGGTAACGAAATGATAGAAAGATACCGAGACCAGCGGCAGCACCACGAAGATGGCTTTCTCCCAGGGGAGTGCCTGTTCCAGAGTGGGACTGACACGCATACCAAAGATAGTGAAAGCCCAGAGCCCCAGGCTGATTAGGAACAGGGAGAATACCTGATGCAAGCGGCTGCGGGGGCGTTGCCTTAACACCAAAGCCGCTAAGATGATACTGAGACCAAATCCAATTAATGGCGGGATATCATAAAGAAGATCCATGGCTTTTCCACCAGTTTAGCCACCTAGCTTAAATGTAGCAACTCATCCAAGATGTGATCAGGTGGATTCATATGCGGTGGCTTCAGATGAGCCAGGTCAAAGCCAGCCGCTCGCTTCAATTCAAGATAGCGCTGAAAAGACCCCCGCTCCAGAAGCGTAACCACCAGCGGCTCCGCTCCGGTCATGCGCCTGAGATCAGCGTAACCACTATCCAAAGCGATCAGTTGCTGGTCAATTGAGCGCCGCAGCTCATCTTTGTCCACACTATCACGTGACAACTCCAGGTAGAGGTGAAGGACTGGCTTTTCCTGCTCATACTCTTTGCGAGCGCTCCAATCCACATAGGGGTACCCCGTGTTCTGGACAGCCTGCCAGACCGTCTTCTCGTCCAGCCGGGCAAAGCCGGCGATATCAATAACATCGTCCGCGCGGCTCTGGAAAACCATCTGCGGTAAATTTACGCCGGTCTCCTTGTCCTTCAATGCGATAATTTTAATCAAGTCACCTATCCTGTATCTCAGGAAAGCCCCTCCGTGGAAATTAGTGATGACAATCTCATAGGTCCGGCCTTCTTCTACCTCATCCAGCAGCACTGTGGACGGCTGGTAATCCGGGTCCTCTCTGCTTTTCAGCCACTCATCTTCCGGGATGAATTCGTAGAAGTTGGAGTACGGGATAAAGGTCATACCCTTCTTGGTCCAGCTCTGCATGGCAATAAACCCGGTTTCGGTGCTGACATAGACATCCAAGGGTTGGACTCCCCAATAGTAGTTTATCTCGTCTCTATAGATGGCAGTGTCCGTCCCCCCGCAGACGAGCCCTTTAACGTGCCAGATGTCCCGGGGCAACATCGGTCTCTTCAACAGTTTACTCTTGAGCATAGCTTTTGATACGCGGAACAATGCCAGTGGATGTAACAATACGGAGAAAGAAAATTTGGTGTTTCTGCCCATCTGCCCAAACCCTTCGCCGACCTTGGCCAGAACCACTGCGATGGAAGCGGCATAGTCTATCCCGCTGTTGAGAGCTATCCTAAACCCCTGCCGTATTCTCTCCTCAAACTCCATCTTGGCGGCTTCTTCCAGGGGTGGGATTGCGCGGTATGGCATGCGCTGCCCGGCTACCAAACCCATTAGCCCGGTAACATAAGGGACCGGCGGCAGGTTAAGCACCACTCTCACCCCTTCATGAAGATGCACCTCTCCTTCTCTCGTCGCCGATGACAGGACGAAGGCAGCCAGAGTATCATCGGCTAATCTGCCAGCCCGGTCAACGGTGTAGGGTGCCCATTTAAGCAAACCCGTCCTCCCCGAAGTATGAGCCCATATAGCCGGTTTCTCAGGTAAAACATCTTCGTTCTTATCGCTGAGATAAGGCTCGTAATCCTCATATGTTGTAAAGGGAACAACCTGGCGAAAGTCCTCTACGGTCTTGGGTGCCTGCTCCCCCATAATTTTACGCCCCAACTCCGAATTCACCGCCATCTCTACCTGCTCCATAAGTAGAAGCCTCTGAATAACCATGAATTCATCCAGGGAGAGCGCCAGAAAACCACAATACTTCTTCCAGATCCTCTCTCTGTTCCAAACCGTAAAAAGCTCGTCCTTTTTTAGAATATTATCTATCACCACAAACCACCTTCACTTTTATCATTTATGGCTCCCCGGGCTAGCCTGAAGCTACAGCTTTAGACAAAGGCTTAATAACCTTGATGAGCGTTTAACGGCATCCGGTTTCTCTCTTATATAATATTCTGCCCCATGACCAGGCAATATAAGCGTGGTACTTTTGATCACCCCGTTACTTACCAGCGCTCCCAGGGACGCTATCTGACGCCGGATGTTTGCGTCAGGCTCTCTCAAGGCGGTGAGGAACTCCAACAGAAAAGTCACCATGTATCCCTGAATCGGACCGAAAAGGATATCGCCGGAAATAAGGATATCTCTATGCGCCTCGTGGTAACAGACAGAACCGGGTGTGTGCCCCGGCGTAGAAATAACGGCAAATTCAAATTCTCCACCTAGCGCTATCCTGTCATCCGGGCTAACAGTTCCAGTGGGTTCAAATCCAGGGTATCTAAAGGCTTGGGGAGCAGCCTCAGGGCCTCCAGACCGCAGCATAGCACATTCCTCCTTAGGCGCAAAAACCTGAGCGCCTTCTTTAAGCCAATATCGGCCACTGCCGGCATGGTCAACATGACCGTGGGTCAGAAAAACCTGGGTGACCCGATTACCTCGCAATGCCGACTTTAGTATTTCAGCGGTTTCCTCAGAACCGCAATCGAACAAGCATATCCCAGATTCTATTTTGATAGCGTAGACATTGTATTTGAGTTTAAAGGGTAATATTCTCTTAATGAAGGACACTTCCAGCTGTATGCGTGTAATATCCTTTTGAACTTCTTTTATTTTTATCCCCAACGGGTTAGCCATGAGAATCTTGTGACTCTACCAAAGCGTGTACTATATTTGTATAGCCAAATACCCTACCATGAATCTTGCCATCACTCCTTCTAAGATAAGTCGACTCAAGCGTCTCAGGAGTATACTCTGACAATACCCGAAAGCCTCTAGCTTCCAGAAAGTCATTGATAGTTCCCTCTTCAATACCAAAGAGATAAGGTTCACCACGTTTGGCTACATAACGCGCACTCTCACGCGCCCCATGATAATCACATCTCCCCTCAACCATCGACTGGAATATATAGTCGAAAACAACACTGCTCCCCGGACCCGAATGCTGCCTCACAAACGAGAGAACCTCATCCACCGCCTCCGGCTTGATGTACATGCATACACCCTCCCAGATGAACAAAGTCTTCCGGTCAGGGGAATAGCCTAACTCCAATAAGGTATCCAAACTCTGAGTATTCAAGTCTACCGGCAAATATGACACATTCTCCGGGAGACTACCCAGCGCTTTGGTGAGTTGCTCTTTCTTGATAACCTGTGTGCCATGAAGGTCAACCTCGAATACCCGGGTACCGGTCAATACATCTTTGAACCGGTATGACCTGGTATCAAATCCAGCGCCCAGAATTACCAGTTGCTCTAACCCTTCTTGAGTGCATTGTTGCAGCACCATATCAATGTGCTTGGTACGAGCGGCATGAAAATAATAGCCCCCCGGCAGGATGCGATGATACTGCCTTATTATAAGGCTGACCAACGGTCGGATTTTGGCTATGGCACGCAGCATGGATGGCAGTAATTTTACAGCCATATAGTCCGGATTTCGCACAGCCGGGTCACGCTCGAGAGCGCCCGCTGCTCTCAGCGCCGCCACGCCTACTGCTGTTTTGCTACCACTGTTCCTAGCCATGGGTCACTCTATCAAGCATTACCTTTAAATTATACCAGTTGACGTACTAATCGTCCTCGTTTTGTTCTCTCCATTTCTCTATCTGTTCACGTAGCTTCTCCCGGTCAAACTCGAAAGCCCCCTCCAGTGAGCGCCGGCTGTAGACACCAGTCAGCTGTATGGCACCATCAATGGCGTAGACATGCTGACTGGGCCAGACCTGGAGGGTAAGCGGATTACCTCCGGCAGGCTTGAATTTGCCACTCCCGCGAACGCTGCTAAAAGCTCCGGTCCCGGCATCAACTCTGACCGTACCGCTGAACTCGGCACTCAAGGTTTTGGGCAGTAGTGGTAACACACTGCCATAGTATTCAGCCAGAACGGCATCAGGCAACGAAGCCAGGTCGGAATTATTGTATATCTCGGCAAAAAATGGGCCTACTACCGGTAACCCAAGCGCTGCAAGAACCCAGGCTTGAATCTCAGCAAACGCATAGACGCCTGTTACCTCAGCTTCCGAGGTGCCCTGCGCAGCCAGAT
>JAHJRU010000019.1 GCA_018830745.1 Chloroflexota bacterium | reverse complement strand
GAGACTAAAGCCGACTCCACCTGTTCGGCGGATATACCGGAGGGGTCGGTCTGGCGGGTAATCTCACCGCTGGCGTCATAGGTATCGGTGGTCACGCCCAGCTCAATCTCAGCACGGTAAGACTTGGTGGTATTCATCAGGAATTGAACAATGCGTGTTCCCTGTCCCAAGCAGACCGGCAAAACGCCGCTGGCATCCGGGTCGAGAGTACCCGCATGCCCCACCCGGCGCTCGCCACTCAGCCGTTTGACCTGGGCGACAATGCTGAAAGATGTCCTGCCCGTGGGCTTGTTTATGTTTAATATACCATCCACCATAGCTCCTGTTACTGGGGGAAATGTCACTCTTGGTCAAGCTGGTTCATAAGGTCCAGGATACGGGCTCCACGCTCGATAGATTCGTCCCAGTGAAAGCTGAGTTCGGGAATGCGGCGTAGCCGGAGCGACTTGGTCAGCTCCCTGCGGAAAAATCCAGCCGCCGCGGATAATGTGCTGAGGATATCCTGTTTACTGGCCTGGTCATCAAGTTGACTGACGTAGACCTTGGCGTATTTAAGGTCGGGAGAGGTGGATACGCTGGTTACGGTAATAAAACCGCCAAGCCTGGGGTCCTTAACCTGGCGATGAAGCAACTCGCTGATTTCCTGGCGAATGAGGTTATTAATTCGGTCAATACGGTAAGACACGCTATCTGCCTCAACAAGGGCTGGCTACCGGCTTTCTTCAATACGATAAAATTCGAGGATATCACCGATTTCAATATCGTTGAAATCTTTGACGCCCACGCCGCATTCGTAGCCGGTATTTACCTCTCTGACATCATCCTTAAACCGTTTCAGGCTGGAAAGGGTAGATTCGGACAGCATTTTGTCCTGACGCTTGACTCTGACGGAGGCACTCCGGCTTACCGTGCCTTCGGTAACATAGACGCCGGCTATCTTACCCACTTTGCCCCGGGGGAAGACAGCTCGCACTTCAGCCCGGCCTTCTACCACCTCAACATAAGTGGGGGCCAGCATGCCTTTAAGCGCTTTCCCCACGTCATCGACCAGGTTGTAAATCACGTCATAATGGCGGATAGCCACGCCCTCTGTCTCGGCGGAGCGTTTGGCTCCCGGCTCTGTGCCGGTGTTGAAGCTAATGATAAGCCCCTTCGAAGCGCTGGCCAGCATGACATCGCTCTCAGTAATATTACCACTGCCGCTGTGGATGACCTTGACCTTGACCTCTTCTGTGGTTAGCTGTTCCAGTGAGGCTCTTATGGGCTCGATACTGCCTTGAACATCGGTTTTGAGGATAACATAAAGCGCTTTTACCGCGCCGGCACTTATCTGGTCATGGATATTGGTCAGAGTTACGGCTTTGGCTGCTCTGGCGGAACCAACCTCCCGCTCCTGCTGATGCATTTGTACCAGGGCTCGTGCTTGATGCTCACCGGCAACGGCGGTTACCAGTTCCCCAAATTGGGGCACGCTATCCAGGCCGAGGACTTCAACCGGCGAGGCTGGCTCGGCGCGCTTCACCTGCTTGCCTTTATTATTAAACATGGCTCTCACCCGGCCCCAGCTGGTACCAATGGCTAGGGTATCGCCAAGCTTCAGGGTCCCGTTTTGAATTAACACGGTGGTTAATGGTCCCTTGGTCTTATCCAGCTTGGCTTCGATAACCACCCCCTGGGCGGGACGGGAAGGATTTGCCTTGAGTTCCTCCAGTTCCGCTACCAGCAGGAGGTTCTCCAGCAAATCGGAGATACCTGTTTTCTCCTTGGCCGATATTGGGATGCAGATTACCTCGCCTCCCCACTCTTCAATAAGCAAGCCGGCATCAGCTAGCTGCTGTTTAACCAGGTCAGGATTAGCTTCGGGCTTGTCCATTTTATTCATAGCCACTACAATCGGGACGTCAGCTGCTCGGGCATGGTCTATAGCTTCCAGGGTCTGCGGCATTACGCCATCGTCAGCGGCTACTACCAGAATAACGATGTCCGTTGCCTGAGCGCCGTGGGCTCTCATGGCGGTAAACGCTTCATGGCCCGGCGTATCCAGGAAGGTTATTTTCTGTCCGTTAACCTCAGCCTGATAGGCGCCGATGTGCTGCGTTATACTTCCTGCCTCGGTAGCCGCTACATTGGTCTGCCGGATAGCATCAAGCAGCTTGGTCTTGCCGTGGTCAACGTGTCCCATAACGGTAACGATGGGAGGGCGAGGCCGCAGGTTGCCCCCCACCTCGCTTTCAAGTCGTTTTTTAATTTCGGTTCGGGCTAATCTTCCGGTCGAACGTGTCTTGGGGCGAGCCTCATAATCAAAAGAGGCAGCTACTGACGCCGCCATAGCATAGTCGATTATCTGGTTGATATTGGCCATAACCGAGTTGCGCATAAGCTGTTTGATAACAGCCACCTCGCTGACTGACAGGAGCTCAGCCAACTCCCTCACGCTGAGGCTGTGAGGGATCTCGACCGAGGGCATATCCGTCTTTGAAGAACTCTCCTTGGTTTCCTTGTCGGAGGGCTGTGCTGTCTTACCCGATTTGCTGGCTCCTACCACTAATTTGCTCCTTGTACTAAGTCCTGTGACGATTTTATCAACCGCTCCCGATTATCCGGGTTGAGGTTGGTTCGTAAGGCATACTCCAGTCGGTTGCCCTTGAGGCCGGTTTCCCAGCACTCCGGTGCCAGGCACAGGTAGGCACCGCGGCCGGTGCTTTTACCGGTGGCATCGATTTCCACCTGCATATCCGCCGTACGGACCAGGCGGATTAATTCCCGCTTGGCCACTACCTTACCACAGGCCACGCAAGTCCTTTGGGGCATCTGCTTTTTAGAACTCATCTTCTTCTTCGTCCAGAGGGATATCCACCTGTCGCTGCCGTTTTCTCAGCTTGACGCCATCTTCAGCCGTTTCACGGCCTTTCTTTTTCTTCTTTCTCGTTTTGGATTCAATTTTGGCTGCTTTGGGTCCTAAAATGTCTTCAGCGAATCTGACCTTTGCCTTTACTTCGGTCACCGCCGGCTCAAGGGGAATGGGTGGTATAAGGGATTCTAAATCGAGCGCGGGTAAAGGCTCGGCTTCGGCCTCCTCAGTTATTTCCTCAACGGGCATCAAAGCATCTTCGAATACCGCCGGTATCTCGGTGACGGCCTCTTCGGCAACTAAAGCCGCCTCTTCCAGTTCGGCTTGAGCCTCGGCTTCGACTTTACCCGCTGCTTCCGCAGAAGAGGCACTCTTAATGTCAATGCGCCAGCCGGTAAGCTTGGCGGCCAGCCTTACATTTTGCCCTTCCCTACCAATAGCCAGGGAAAGCTGTCTGTCAGGCACAACCACGGTGGCTATCCCCTCTTCCTCATTCAGTTTTACCCTCAGAACCTGAGAGGGGCTGAGGGCGTTGGTGATATATTTGGGAAGGTCGGCGTCCCACTGAACGATGTCAATCTTTTCTCCGTTTAGCTCATTGACGATGTTTTGTATCCTGATGCCGCGGAGGCCCACGCAGGAACCAACCGGGTCGACCCCCTCCTGGTTGGTGGCTACGGCTACTTTACTGCGGAAACCAGCTTCGCGGGAGATGCCTTTTATCTCTACCGTCCCGTTGAAAACCTCGGGCACTTCTGATTCAAAAAGTCGGCGGAGCAAATCCGGGTGAGAGCGTGATACCAGAAGCCGGGGGCCTTTGGTACCGCGACCGACCTCTACAAGAAGCACCTTGAGACGCTGGCCGATTCGATACCGCTCCGTGGGTGTCTGCTCGGAGCCAGGGAGTACGGCTTCGGCTCTACCCAGGTCAACCAGTATCTGCTTGGGCTCGATACGCTGTACCACGCCGGAGATAATCTCCGCTTCTTTATCGGTGTATTCCTCAAATATGGCGCTATGTTCGGCCTCGTGAAGGCGCTGGAGAATAACCTG
>JAHJRU010000018.1 GCA_018830745.1 Chloroflexota bacterium | reverse complement strand
CCGCCTATCTCAATGATGGTCTGCACCTGTGGGATGTAATGCAGAGTAGCTACGGCGTGGCTGGTAATCTCGTTCTTTACCAGGTCGGCGCCGACTATAACCCCGGCCAGATAGCGGGCGCTGCCGGTGGTAGCTACGCCGCTGATGGCTACATCGCCCGGCAATAGAGCTTTGATTTGCTTCAGCCCCTCCTGCACCATAGCGATGGGCTTACCCTGTGTCGGCAGGTAAACATGAGCCACGAGCTCGTCGGCGCCATTTAGTGCGGCGAACTTGGTGGTCACTGAACCGACATCAATCCCGATATAGATTTCCAAGGCTTCCTTTCAGTTGTTTTTACCAGTCAACTTTCTCTTTCGGTATAGCAGATCAACAAAAGCTTCCAATCTGGTCAAGAAACCGGCTTTACCCAGTTGCTCATCACAGAGTATGGTCAGTACCGGTATGCTCTCCCTGGTGGATGGCATAATGTTCTGGGCAACAATCTCCGGCATACAGGTAAACGGAGCCAGATGAACTATCCCGTCGTATTCGTGGGCGTGGAGCACCTTTTCACCTACCGTTTCCCAGCCATCACCGCCGACATCGCGCTTAAGATAGGGCAAAGCCGCGCGATGAATCCGCTCCTTCTCATTCATGCCCAGCGGGTTGAGAAACCAGCTGAATTTGGTCCACTCCGAGATGAAGGTATTTCTTCTTATTTCAACGCCCAGCTTGCCCAGTTCGGTTTCCACATCCAGACTGGAGAAAGGCTCCAGGAGGACATAGAACTCCCCGGAAATGCCTACCACCAGTGGTTGGGCATCATTCCGGCTTACCTGATTGAGCTGACCGATATAGTCCCTTTCGACCCTCTTGAGGCTCTTGTAGTCATCTGCCCGGTCGATGGCTTTAACTGCTTCGCTATACAGTTTGTTGGCGGTTCCTTTTATGTCCTCTACGGCTCTTACTCGTTGCACCAGCTTCTCAACCCTGTCCAGTGCGTTTAGCTTGGCCAGGCCAAAGCGGAAAGCAGGTATAATTTTAATCCAGGGGGCATCGTTAGACAAGCGCTTGATTATTTCCAGTATACCGAAAAGCTTGCGCTCCGAGACCCCCACCTGAACTATATTGGTGTTGTATCCAATATCATGTAAAATACGTTCCTGAACCTTGGCATAGTAGCCCAGTCGGCATATGCCGTTGCCGGCGGGCATGAGCAAAGTATCAGCTCCCAGCTCCGCTGCCTCAATCAGATTACCCAGGGTCAGCTTGAAAGGAATGCACAGCCCTTCTGGAGAATGCTTTACCCCCAGAGACAGGGTATGACGGTTATTGCACGGGGGCATGACAAAGTCCATATTGAGCCTTTGAAAAAGGGCCTTGAATGGAATATATAAATTGCCCATGTGAGGCATACCTATACGCATACCGCTGCCCCGCTTCGTTTTTTTCTGAGTATCATATCAAGAAATGCCTCCAGCCGGGTAATCAACCCAGCTTCAGCCGTATGCTCCTCCAGGGTCAGGCTCATGAAAGAGGTATCCGCCTTTCTAATAGCTTCCCGGCGCACCATATCCATCATTACTGAATCGGGTCCACAGCCGAAAGCCATGATACCAATAATACCATCAACGCTGGTTTGAAGGTAATGTCCGGCAGCACCGACCACCTCTTCTTCATATGTCCAGTAAGCCTTGCCGGCTATTCTGGCGATACCTGAGTCCAGCTCCGCTGCAGCCAGCATCTCGGGAGTTACGATGCGATAGTGTGCCTGTTTCAGCCGGTTAAGAAGACGATGGGTTATATGCTCATCATAGAGGAGGTAAGGATGGCCGACAAGAGCAATAGTGCCCAACACCGAATCTGGCTCCGCAAGGCTCACTCCTGGCTCTACCGGTGAGGTCCCCGTGATTCTTTCTATAGCCTGCGGGGGGGTCAGTCCGTGGCTTGACATTAACTCGCGGTAGTTTTGGTGGCTCTGCCAGGCGGCCAAGCCAGCCCGTCGTACCTTGAGCGGACTCCAGGTAAAATGACGTCCCAGTCGGTAAATGGACTGATACAGCTCCCGCTTTCCCCGGTTAACATCAATATCCACATCCAGGATAGGTGGCGCTTCCGGGATGACGGCGCTGGTCATGTCCGGTAGCCCGAGAAACTTGGCGCAGTTGTAAACCTGGCTCTTAACGCTACGGACAGCCGGCACGAAGATATAGTCCACCTTATCCACCAGGGACAGGATATGTCCCAGGAAGACTTTTACCGGCAAGCAGGTATCGGCGACTACCCGGGATGAGCCTGAGGTGACCGCAGCTTGAGAGGTGGGTGGTGAAACCACTACTTCAGCGCCCAGTTCCTCAAAGAAGGTTTTCCACGCCGGATAGTACTGGTAATACAGCAGAGCACGGGGGATGCCTACTCTTATCATTTTTGCCGGACAAACTCCTCTTTCGCCTTGGTCACCATTTTGGGATTGGCTAAAAGGTCAAGCACAGTCATGGCCAGAGCTTTGGCACCGTCAAGGATGCCACGGTTTCCAGTTTCCGAAGCCGCCGCTTCCATAAACTGCGGAGTGTGGATGACCACATCCGATGGGGCAACAGCTACAGTGGGGTGAATGGCGGGCACTAACTGGCTGACGTTGCCCATATCGGTGCTGCCAAAGGCAAAGGTG
>JAHJRU010000141.1 GCA_018830745.1 Chloroflexota bacterium | reverse complement strand
CATCTGGTGCGGCAGCGACCACATGTCAGGCAAGTGTAAGCCATCGAAGCCGCCTTCTCCTTATTGCCGGTAATCATGCCTGCCCAGACAGCGCCAAGGCCAGCGAAGTACTTATCGCCGAAATGCCCGGCGGTTACCGCAAAGACGGGGCACTCGTATAGACAACCACCACACCTCAGGCAATAAAGCGCTTGGCGTAACTCCGGATGTTTAGCCAGCTCAGTCCGGCCATCATCCAGAAAGATTACATGGAACTCCCGCGGACCGTGAGCGCCATAAGTGATTACCTTTTCTATGTCACCGGTCTTGCTGGGGCCGGAGATAAGGCTAACATAGGAAGGAACCGTATAGTTGGCGAACCTCCAGGTGGCTTCGGCGGTCTTGCTGGCATCACCGAAGGTTGGCACCAGCTTTTCCATGCCTACCAGAGCGATGTGCACCGGTGGCGCTCCGGTAGCCAGACGGATGTTGCCCTCATTTTCAATAATGAAGAGGGTGCCGGTATCCGCCGATACCACGTTAGCCCCGCTGATACCTATATCCGCCGTGAAATATTTCTCCCGGAGCAGCTTCCTGGCAGTCGCCACCAGCAGGGAAATATCCGGTTCCAGATGCTCCCCGGTGATTTTGGAGAAGAGTTCAGCTACGTCCTCCTTAGGTACATGAATGGATGGGGAAAGTATATGCATCGGGCGGGAATGGAGGTTCTGGATGATAAACTCACCTAAATCGGTCTCATAGACATCGTTACCCAGCCCTTCCAGATGCTCCCGCAGCTCAATCTCTTCGCTGGTCATGCTTTTCCCCTTGACTATCAGCTTAGCCGTTCCCACCAGATCCCCGATGATACTGCGGGCGTCATCGGCCGTTTTAGCGATATACGCCTTTCCTTTGTTAGACTCGATGGCTTCACAAGCCTGCTGGGCAAGTTGTTCCATATTGGGAATAGATTTTTGCTTTATTTCCAGCACTTCTTTAGCCAGGTCATGGCTATGAGGGAACTTCGTCAAAGCCTCGTCGATATTCGACCTGAAGCTGGCAATAGCCCGGGACAAAGCCAGTCTTATCCGCTCGTTATGAGCGGCATCCATTATTTCCTTTTTATAGTCGCTAAAAACTGACATCTGCCTCACTCCTCCAAAGACCGGGCAACAACCTGCACCAGGTCAAGGACTTCCACATCACTATTCTTAATCTCCTTAAGCCCGGCTTCCAGCTGCATGATGCACCCGGGGCAGTTAGTAACGATAATCTCAGCGCCGGTTTCCACCAGTTCCCTGACCCGGTTTACCGCCAGAATCTCGCTCAGCTCGGGGAAAACCGCCTCAAAACCGCCGCCGCCCCCGCAGCACGTTGACCACTTCGCCTTGGTCCATTTGGGCTCCACCAGTTCAATGCCCTCTATGGCATTCAATATTCTTCGTGGCTCTTCGATAAGTTCAAGGTAGCGCACCAGCTGACACGGGTCGTGATAGGCGACTTTTACTTTACGAGGAAAGCGCAACTTCTGTGACGAGATATTCTCCGCCACTACTTCTGTAAACTGCTTTACCTCAATATCAAATCCGTCCACCACGTTGGGAATCAGATTACGCAGGGTATAGGTGCACGAAGGGATAAGGCCGATAACCCGTTTTACGCCTTTAGATTTTAGCTGGGTATAGACCCCCTGCGCATGGGAGGCGAAATCCTTTTTCAAGCCGATGTAGTGCAGCGGGCCGCCGCAGCAGGGTTCAGCTTCACCCAGATAGCCGAACTCAATGCCCAGCCGATTCAGCACCTTAACCGCGTCTCTGAGCGGTTGTGCCTGACCGCTGTCACCCCTGGAGGTAACTTTACGTAATATCCCGGTAGCATCAATTCCCAGTTTCTTTTGAAACCCGGCCAGGTTCATAGCCAGGTCAGAGCCGACGGCGCTCTTGTCCATCTTCCGTATCATTGACATTAACAATTCCAGTTCGCCGGCATACTGGTAACCACATCCGGCAAAGAATACTGTCTCCGCCTCTTGAGGAAGGTTGAGGTCTTTGGCCCACCTGGCTCCTGCAGCCTTGGAGGTGCCCAGCAGATTATCTTTGGCCGTAATATTACCGGCAAGATAGGTCAAGCCCGGTGGAATTAACTGTTTGCCCGCCATTGGTAATCTTACCTCCCGAGTAATTCTTTCAATAGATTGACTGTATCACCGGGTTTCTCCGCTACGAGAACACCTGCCTCGGTGTAGGCTTTAATCTTGGACTCCGCTGTGCCCGCATTTCCCATAACAATCGCACCGGCATGCCCCATACGTTTGCCGGGGGGCGCCAGTCGTCCGGCGATATAGGCAGCTACTGGCTTGGGGTAGTTTGTCTCCTTGATATACTGGGCCGCCAGTTCTTCGGCATTTCCGCCTATTTCACCTATCAACACTACGGCTTCGGTTTCTGCGTCATTTCGAAACATTTCGAGCAGCTTGATGAAATCCAAGCCCACAATAGCATCCCCACCTATACCGACGCAAGTAGTCTGCCCCATACCAGCCTGGGTAATATACCAGGCAATCTCATAAGTCAGCGTACCGCTTCTGGAAACGATGCCTATACTGCCCGGGGCAAAAATCCGCCCCGGCATGATGCCTACTTTCACGTTAATGCGGGGGTCAATTACTCCGGGGCAGTTTGGACCAACGATGATAACGTCATCTTTTTGCTTTGCCCGGGCCAGGCATTCGATAGGATCTTTCTGCGGGATGCCATCAGTTATAGCTACTATAGTCTTTATATCAGCCTCGATTGCTTCAAGCAGAGCCTTGCCGGCAAAAGCTGCCGGAACGAAGATGATGGATGTATTGGCGCCATCATTGGTGACGGCTTCCGCCACGGTATCATAAACCGGGACACCTTCTACTTCCTGCCCCCCCTTACCCGGGGTCACGCCAGCAACTACTTTTGTCCCGTACTGCAGCATCAGCGAGGCATGAAACTTACCCTCGCTGCCGGTTATACCCTGTACTACCACCCTGGTATCCTGATTGATGATGCTTCTCAAGTTACTATCCCTGTATTTTCACTACCTGGGCTACCGCTTCTTCCATATCGCGGTAGCTTATTATCCCGGCTTGCTCCAGTATCCGAGCCCCTTCTTCCTCGTTTGTCCCCATCAGGCGTACCACTACCGGCTTTTTCAGCGAGGATTCATTGAGCGCCTGGACAACCGCCTCCGCCACGATGTCACACCTGGTTATGCCACCGAGCACGTTAACCATCACCACTTTTATCTCTGGTTTCGTCATTACCAGCATGATCCCTTTTTTGCTAACTTCAATATTGCCAATGCCACCGAGGTCGAGAAAGTTGCCGGGCTGACCACCCATAGTCTGAACCAGGTCGATGGTGGCCATAACCAGTCCGGCACCATTGCCCACAATGCCTATATCTCCATCCAGGTCTACATAAGACAGATTTTGCTTTCTGGCCTTGGCTTCATTGGCGGTATCATCAACTCTCTGCAGGCTCCTGTCCTTGAATTCGGCATGCCTGAAGATGGCATTATCATCTATTATCATCCTTGAATCGGCAGCTATGAATTCGCCGGAGGTAGTGCGCACCAGTGGGTTCAGTTCTACCAGTTCCGCATCACATTCCATAACCACCTGATAAAGCGTGGTCAGCATAATAGCCAGTTTGTTAGCCACATCTTTGTTCATATCGAACCGGCTGAGCATAGCCAGTGCATCAGATGTGCCAAAACCGCTAGCCGTGTCAACCCAGTGACGGGCAATGCTATCCGGGGAAGTACGAGCCACCTCTTCGATATCGACTCCGCCCTTGGTGGAAGCCAGTACAATATACTGTTTGGCTTGACGGTCTACCGTTATTGAGGCATAAAACTGCTCGGCTATGTCCAGTTTTTCTTCCACCAGCAAACTGGTGACCACACAACCTTTAATGGTAAGGCCGAGGAGAGCCGAGGCCGTCTTTCTCGCTTCTCCAGCATCGTCGGCGAATCGTATGCCTCCTGCTTTGCCCCGGCCTGAGACCAGTATCTGCGCTTTTAATACTACCGGTCCGCCGATTGCCTCAGCAATGGCTTCCACTTTAGTGGGGTTACTGGCAGTATCACCCCGGGGAATGGAGATACCGTACTCCTTCAGCAACCTTTTGGCTTCATACTCAAAGAGCTTCATTGGCTTCCTATGTAGGGATAATGCCGTGTTTCTTGTCCGGCCGGCTTTCCTTCTTGTTCAGGGCTATTTCCAGAGCCTTGATAAGCCTTGGTCTGGTCTCTGCTGGATCAATCACGTCGTCGACGTGCAGGTGTTCCGCCGCCAGATATGGGTTAGCAAATTGCCGGCGGTATTCCTCTATTTTCTCCTGACGCATCTTCGCTTTGTCTTCAGCCGCCTCGATTTCTTTACGGAAGATTATCTCCGCCGCTCCCTCTGCTCCCATTACTGCCAGCTCGGTGGTGGGCCAGCATAAAACGGAATCGGCACCCAAATCCTTGCTGCACATGCCCAGGTAAGAACCACCATAGGCTTTCCTGATGGTGATGGTTATCTTGGGCACCGTCGCCTCGGAATAGGCGAAGAGCATTTTAGCCCCGTGACGGATAATACCACCCCACTCCTGGTCTGCTCCCGGCATATAACCGGGTACATCGACAAAGGTAAAGATGGGGATATTAAAGGCATCGCAGAAACGGATGAAACGAGAGGCTTTGTCACAGGCATCTATATCCAGCGCACCGGCTTTAGACATCGGCTGCTGGGCAATAATACCCGCCGAATGACCGTCCAGGCGGGCAAAACAGGTAATGATATTGGTGGCAAACAGGGGGAAGGTTTCAAAGTAATTCTTCTTGCCATCCTGGCGCTGGTCGAAAATCCGTTCAATTACTTTATGCATGTCATAGGGTTTGCGAGGATTGGTGGGCACGATATCGAAGATTTCCGGGTCCGTCCTATCCGGTTTGTCTCCCCAGTCGCGCCTGGGAGGCTTGTCACGGTTGCTCTGCGGCAGGAAGCTCAGCAGCTCCCGAATACTCTCAAAACACTGCGCTTCACTTTCCTCCGAACGGGAAACCACTCCGGCCTTGGTCTGGGCAACAATAGCTCCGCCAAGCTCCTCCTCGGTGATATCCTGTCCCATGACCGCCTTTACCACTCTGGGCCCGGTAATAAAGGCATAGCTTATGCCCTTGACCATAAAGATGAAGTCCATCAGCGCCGGGGAATAAACGGCACCTCCAGCGCAGGGGCCAAGGATAGCACATATCTGGGGAATCACGCCTGAGGCGAGGGTATTGCGGTAAAAAAGCTGGCCATACCCGGAAAGGGCATCCACGCCGTCCTGAATTCTGGCGCCCCCGGAATCGTTTATCCCGATAACGGGACAGCCGTTCTTCATGGCGCTGTCCAGCAGGTTGGCTATCTTTTTAGCGTGTATCTCGGACAGGGTCCCGCCGGCGCTGGTGAAGTCCTGCGAGAAGATATAAACCTTCCGGCCGTCAACTTCTCCATAGCCGGTGACCACGCCGTCTGACGCCAGGCTGACACCGCCGCGGCTCTGAGCAAACATGGCTACCTCACGAAATGTCCCTTTATCAAGGAGCTGGTCAATACGCTCCCGCGCCGTCAGTTTGCCCCGCTCTTTCTGGCGCTGAACGTTCTTCTCTCCACCCATCGCCTCAATTTTCTGCCGCCGCTCTTTTAGTTCAGCTAAGAGTTCCTCTCTCCGCCGCTTATCCTGATCATCTACCATAGTTACGCTCCCGGCTCCACGAGTTCGAGTAATATTTTGGTTCCCTTGGGATGCAGAAAGGCAATAGTGGTATTTTCTACGCCTTTCCTCGGATTTTCGTCGATAAGGCGTATACCTTTGTCACTCAGGGTTTGCAGAGCACCCTTAATGTCATCAACTTCCAGGGCAACGTGATGAAGTCCCTCACCCTTTTTCTCTATGAACTTGGCAATAGTGCCTTCGGGAGAGGTGGATTGAATCAATTCAATCTTGGTCTCGCCCACCGGGATTATAGCCGTCTTGGCATTCTGGTCGGCAACTACTTCTATGTTAGTCACCTCAAGTCCCAGTACCTCGGTGTACAGCTTGACCGCCTCGTCAATGTCATTGACCGCTATGCCGATATGGTTAACCTTATTTATCTTCACTCTTACCTCCCATCTGGCTATTAACGAAGTTAACGATATCGTCAATGGGTGTGCCCGGACCAAATATCTCGGCTATACCGGCTTCCTTTAGTGCCGGAATATCCTTCTTCGGTATGATACCTCCAGCCACTACGAGTATATCTTCGCCCCCCTTTTCCTTGAGAAGATTGACCGTTCTGGGGAATAAAGACATATGAGCGCCGGACAGGCAATCCAGACCTACCACGTCAACAGCTTCCTGTATGGCTGATTCGGCTATCTGCTCCGGGGTCAGGCGCAATCCCAGATAGATTACCTCCATCCCGGCATCTCTCAATCCGCGGGATACTACCTTAATCCCTCTATCGTGCCCATCCAGCCCAGGCTTAGCTATTAAGACTCGTATTTTTTTGTTCACAGTCGATACTCCTCTTAAAGGATACTTGGTTCCCGGTACTCGCCAAAAACATCTCTCAGGGCATCGCTTATTTCGCCCACGGTGGCATAGGCTTTAACTGCCTCAATCAGTACCGGCATAATATTATCGTCACTCTCCGCCACGCGGCGCACCTCATCCAGAAGCTGGTTTACCTTCTGGTTGTCTCTCTCCTGTCGCAGTTTAGCCAGTCTCTCTTTCTGTGTTTCCTCAACCTCTGTTCCTATCTCCAGTAGCTCGGGTAAAGTCTCGTCTTTTATGGTGAACTTGTTGACTCCCACCACCACCTGTTCTCCCGAGTCCACCGCCCGTTGATAATCATAAGCCGAGTTAGCTATTTCCTTTTGAATATAGCCTTTCTCTATGGCTTTCATGGCGCCGCCAATTTTGTCTACCTCTTCGATATATGCCATGGCTTGCTTCTCTATTTCGCTGGTCAGCGATTCTACATAATATGAACCGCCGAGCGGGTCTACCGTGTCGGCGCTGCCGCTTTCGTGAGCAATGATTTGCTGGGTTCTCAGGGCAACTTCCACCGCCTGCTGAGTGGGTAAAGCCAGGGCTTCATCAAAGGAGTTGGTATGCAGCGATTGGCAGCCTCCCAGAACAGCCGATAAAGCCTGGAGAGTCACCCTGGCT
>JAHJRU010000140.1 GCA_018830745.1 Chloroflexota bacterium | reverse complement strand
CGCATAATGAAGCCGAAAGAGCGAAAATCGGGCAAATCTATACTGAGGCGGCCGCCGCCACGCTGGAGAAAGGGGCCTACTTCACTCAACTCTATGGAGTGGTGCCCGATATAGTATACCGGAAAAACGAGGACTACACCTCAATCTTAAAGAGAGTTAAGAAATTGCTTGACCCCAATGGAATCCTTAACCCGGGCCACCTGTGCTTCTGATTGGTACCCATAAAGGAGGAAGGAATGCCCCAAGAGCAGAAGCGATTTACCCTTGGACTGAACCTGGCTGATTACTACTATGATGCCATACAGTGTTGCAGTTGCCATCAATGCCGCTGGATAGACTTTAATTACGTGCAGCAACCGGATTTTTCTTGGAAATGCCCGCCCTGGCAATACGAACAGTTTGATGCCTACGGAGCCGAGGGGAAGAACCGTATAGTAGCCGACCTGCTGACAGGCAAGCTCGACTGGTCTGACCCCAAGCTCCGGGATATAGTATATAAAGACATGCTCTGCGGTGCCTGCGACCTGGGCTGTAAGCGCAACCTTGACCTCGAAAGACAGGTACTCCTGGAATCGTTAAGAGCCACGCTGGTGGAAAAGGGATATGGGCCGCTACCGCAGCACCAGGAAATGACCAGGAATATAGAGGAGACCGCCAATATTTACGGCGATGACCAGGCTAAACGGGGGGACTGGATACCGCAAGACGCCAGACCGGCGGAGAAAGCCAGCCTCCTTTACTTCGTCGGCTGCCGGGCATCATTCCGCGATACCAAGGTAAGCCAGGCGGCCGCCAGGATAATGAAAGCGGCGCAGACAGACTTTATGGTAATGAAGGACGAACCATGCTGCGGCAGTTTCATTTTCGCTACCGGGCAGATGGAGAAAGCCAGGAAACTGGCGGAGGAGAACATCAAACTAATGCGGGAAAGCGGTGCCGAGACCGTGGTTTTCACCTGTGCCGATGGCTATGAAATGGTAAAGGTGAACTACCCCAAGCTCCTGGGAATTTCTACCTCGGACCTCGGCTTTGAGGTGGTGCACCTGGTGGAGCTGGTTGACCGGTGGGTTAAGAAAGGCACCCTCAAGCTCGCTGGCGAGGTCAATATGAAGGTAACCTACCATGACCCGTGCCGCCTGGGCCGGATGAGTGAGCCCTGGACTCACTGGGAGGGTGTCCGCGGCGAGTGGGGACTGCTGGAGCCAACCCGCCTTTTCCGCCGTGGTCTCAACGGTGTCTACGAGCCGCCGCGGGATATTCTCCGGGCTATCCCCGGCATCGAGCTGGTAGAGATGTACCGCCACCACGAAAACGCCTGGTGCTGTGGCAACGCCGGTGGAGTGAAGGAAGCTTATCCCGACATGGCGTCCTGGACCGCCAGCGAAAGACTGCGGGAAGCAAAGGCAGTGGGTGCGCAAGCCGTGGTGACTGCCTGCCCTGCCTGTGAGGAAATCTTCCGGGAGGTGGCTGGCGACGGCATGGCAGTATATGATATTACGGATTTAATTGTCCGGGCTATAGGTAAGTGATGCCAATGGGGGTTTTACTATGAGTAGCGCCAAAACCGAGAAATCCATATCTGGGGAAGCCTATCAAGAGCTGGAAGCTATCGTCGGTGCCAAGTATGTCACCGCCAACCCGGCAGAATGCCAGGCTTATACCGGCCGCGGCTGTTACATGGAAATATACTGGTGGCAGAATATTTCCCGCCGACCAGTATGCGTGGTTCTGCCCGGGAGCACCGAAGAGGTGGCTGGAATAATCAAGGTATGCAACCGCTATGAAATCCCCTATTTCTGCGGGAGCGCCTTCGGCTGGCTCCCCATCGCCTCGGGCAACCTCCGCGATGACTTCCTGTGCATCGACCTCAAGCGCATGGACAAGCTCGCCATCGATGAAAAGAACATGTATGCCCTGGTCGAACCGGGGGTAATATACGCCCATCTGCAAGCGGAAGCCATGAAAAGGGATATGTACACTATGGTTCCCGGAGCGGGCGGCGGGACAAGTGTCCTGGGAAATCAGATCACCGCCGGCATAGGCTCGCTGTGCTATCGCATAACGGCCTCATCAACACGGCGTATGAACGGCCTGGAATGGGTTACCCCGGAGGGGGAGATAGTCAGGATGGGCTCCCTGGTTAATGGAGATGACAGCGGGTACTGGCGCGGCGGCCTGGGGCCCGGCCTGGTAGGCCTGGTGAAGGGATACTCTGCCTGGGCAGGGAGTATGGGCATTGTAACCAAGATGGCGCTTAAGTTATACCCCTTCCAGCCGGAGAGGCTTGAACCGGATGGCATAGGCGGAGATAGCTGCGTCAAACTGCCGCCTGACAGAATACGGTTTTACGGCGTCAGCTTCCCTACCGAGGAAGCCCTGCAACAGACAATGCGCGATATCGGGGAAGCCCAGATCACCGCCTACGTAAACCGGGTCTCCGTTTTCTGGCGGGACATTGCCAAGTGCCATGGGAGTGAAGAATACCGAAGGTTGTTCTGGGATTCGTGGGGCCAGATGACGCGTGAAAAGACAGCCAGCATGCACGTCGCCCGCGTCATGATTATCGGGTATGCCTCTCCAAAACAGCTGGAGTATGAAGAGAGGGTATTGACTGATATCGTGGAGGAGAACGGCGGCAAGCTGCGGCAGGCAAAGCAAACCGATGAATCCTGCTTCATGTTATCCAATAGCCCCGATGTATGGATGATGACCGGATACTTCGCCTCACTCACTATCGGCGCCGCCAGTTTGCGATGCGCTATCAAGACAGGTGATGAATTTCGCCGGCGATGGGAAGAGGGCTATTTAGCCGATGCTATGGACCAGCACCATGAGGTTCCCTGGTATATGCCTCTGGACCAGGGGCGCCAGGGCTACGCTGAGACAGATGCCTTCAGCGATTCCCGTAAGCTGGACCCGCAAAACCCCCTGTTTGACCGTGGTATAATGTTTCGGTCACAGGAGTTTCAGGAATCAGTGATGCCTTTAATTGAGACCACCACTGGCTTCCCCAGCGTTTTCAGCACCACCATCGGCTGCAGCTATACCTCGGATGCCGCCCGGTTTAATACCCCTGCCTGGGTTGAAAGGTTTCAGAAGGAATTCAATCCCCAGGGACTGGCCGCCGCCGGGTTCCCCTACCTGGGTGATAAGCTGGCAGAGATTATGCCGGGCGTAATAACCGACGAGTTCAAGGAGACGGTGAAAAGGGTGCAAGCCGGTAAGTGGCGAGGACAGTAAAGGCAACCTAATGATAATAAATGGAGGACAGAATGAAACCGTTACAGAACTTCAGCCTCAATAAACAAAACGCCATCCTCATTATAGTGGATATACAGAACGAATTCGCCAAGCCCGGGGGCAAACTGGGCTCTGCGGTTAGCGCCAAAATTATACCGGGCGTCATCTCCGCCGTCCAGGGACTGGCTGACCAAGCCCGCGCCGCCGGCATCCCCATTATCTACATTCAGTCGGTGCGCACCCTCAAGGAGCCGGAGTTCACCGTTTTCGGTCGCCAGCCGCATCTTGAGATAGGCACCTGGGCATCAGAGATAGTCGACGAGCTTAAGCCACATGAGGGGGATACTGTCGTCCAGAAGTTCTCCCATGACCCGTTCTACCGCAAGGACCTGGACGAGGTGCTGGAAAAGCTGGTGCCCGACCCCACCAAATGCTACGCCGTGGTCACCGGTGGAGCCATCAACGTATGCGTTTACCACACGGTGATGGGATTTTACCTGAGGAACTACTGGACAGTGGTGCCGGTGGACTGCGTCTATTACATCTCCGAAGAAGGCCGGGACCGTGCTCTGGGACAGTACTCGGAGGAGCGACCTTACCCCAATGTTTTCCTCTCACGCTCGGACCTCATAGATATTTCCTAACGAATAATAAAATAGCCAAACTCCTGATATTACTCAATCTTAGTTGGCGAATTAAAAGCAAGCCATTAGTCGTCATTGCGACCCGACACAGTCGGGGGAAGCAATCTCTAACTTTATCAGCTATCCCCAGAGATTGCTTCGTCGTCCCGATTACACCGGGACTTCTCGCAATGACGTTTTTGAACAACCATGCATTAGCAGAGCCAAACTCCTCAAACTATTGACAACAGGCTGCCATTCGGGCAAAACTAGGGGCTAACCGCTAATAATAATTATTGCCTGAACAGAGGAAATATATGCAAGACATTGCTCCGGTGATAGCCTTCGTTGGCATTCTGGTTTTTCTGGCCCATCTCTTCACCGCCCTTTTCAGTCGCACCAGAATCCCCGATGTCCTTTTTTTGATTCTAATTGGCGTCGGCCTTGGCCCTGCCTTCGGTGTGATCACTCCGGCCCAGTTTGGTGCCGTGGGACCGGTGCTAACCACCATCACCCTGATTATCATCCTGTTTGAAAGCGGCACGGCGCTGGAACTGAATACCCTGCGCTCGGCGGTAGGTGGTGCGCTGGCGTTGGCTAATATTAGTTTTTTCCTGACTATGGCCGCCGTGGCTGGGGTCACCTACTGGCTCACCGATATTGGTTTAATCCCCGCCCTGATATTAGGCGCTATAGTTAGCTCCATATCCGAGATGATAGTCATTCCTCTGGTTCAACAGCTAAAGCTACGCAAAGAAACCCAGACCATTCTATCGGTTGAATCATCAGTGAATGACGTCCTAAGCATTGTCATTACCATCGCCCTCGTTGCCGCCTACCAACTGGGAGAGTTTCAATTGGCAACCATCACCGGCAACCTTATTGCTTCCTTCCTGGTCGGCACGGTGTTCGGCATCACCGGAGCCTTTATATGGGCCAAGCTGCTCAACAGAATACACGCCATCAGAAATGCCATGTTTACCACCCCAGCCTTTGTCTTTATCATCTTTGGCATTGTCCAGGTGCTGGGTTTTAGCGGTCCCATCGCTGCCTTAGCCTTCGGCATCACCATAGGCAATGTGGAATCAATCCGGTTTCCCGTTTTTAAAAAGCCCATACCGGATGAGCCTACCGGTCTTACCGCTACGGAGCGGGTCTTTTTCAGCGAGGTTGCCTTCCTGCTCAAGACCTTCTTTTTCATCTATCTGGGAATATCCCTTGAGCTAACCAGCTGGTGGCTAATCTTGCTGGCATTGATACTTACTATCCTGACTTTCATTATCCGCATACCAGCCGTCAAAGCCACCGTAAGTAATTCGATCCCGATTAAAGACGCTTCGGTTATGGCCATTATGATACCAAAAGGTCTGGCGGCGGCAGTTCTGGCTTCCATCCCTCTCCAGCAGGGGGTTGCCGGTGGGGAACTGATTCAGAATGTAACCTATGCCGTAATATTACTCAGCATAGTGATAACATCCCTGCTTATCTTATTCCTTGACCGGACCAAATTATTAGATTTCTATGGCTGGATTTTCTCACCGGGCATGAAAAGAGCCACCAGACCACATTGGCCCAAGCTGAGATTTGCCTCCCCATGGAAAGACCGGCTAAACCAGCCTGGAGAGAGACCGGCATATAACCCTGAAGCCAGCCATAAAAAGGCTGGGTATCCGCAGAAAGGATACCCAGCCAACTTTGCCAGTGAGAATGGTTAAGTCTAGCCTTTTCCTATCCTGAACATCTTGGTTCCACATACGGG
>JAHJRU010000004.1 GCA_018830745.1 Chloroflexota bacterium | reverse complement strand
TGATGAATCCCAAGCTCCGGGCGCAGCGCACCAAGGGTAAGGTCTGCGGTGACTACTGCTGCGAACTGACCATCGACTGGGACCCGGCGGCTAAATAACCATCCCTTAACTGTCAGCGAAGACGGTGGCGATTACCATTCACAAACTGAATGTTGCTCGCCACCGTTATCTGTTTTAGGCGGACTTCACCTGCCAGCTGCGGTCATCGACGATTATTTTGTGTTCTTCGGGGATTGTGCCCGAAGGCACCACGTTGATTTTATCAATCCTCACCCGGCAATTGTCCTGGAAGCTGGACTGAAGTTCCTGGAAGAACTTATCCCGGTCAATGGTTTCGTCAGCTAGTTCCAGGTTAAAGGTTAACTGGTCCTTGTAACCCGCGCGGCTGACTACTACCTGAAACCGTGACATCGCCGGTAATTTGGAGGCTGCTGCCTGCACCTGCCTGGGAGTGATGTAGAGGGCTCTTACTTTGACTGAATCACCCACTCTGCCCATAATACCGGTGAATCTGGGTGAGGTTCGGCCACAGGGGCACGGTTCAGTGATGAGCGACGAGAGGTCCCCGGTCATATACCTTATCATGGGAAAGGCGTTGTTACTGAATCCGGTAACCAGCAAGGCGCCAACTTCACCCGGTGGTAATTGCTTCCAGGTGCCCGGCTCGACTATTTCGACGAACTGCTCTTCCGTGATATGGATGCCGTTCCTCTGACCGCAATCAAAGCCCAGGTCAAGCCCCACGCCTACTCCCACTCCATCAGTTAGCCTGATGCCGTAATCCTGCTCCAGGGTATTCCTTACTTCAGGCAGGAGGGGCTCACCCCATACCAGCGCACAATTTAGCTTGAAATCGCGTTTGAAGTCATAGCCCATGTCCTCTGCCTTGCGCACCAGGTTCATAAGGAATGTAGGTGTGCCGATAAATCCCTTTATGTCGAGGTCGTGCATCATGGTAACCTGAAGCTCGGTGTTGCCGGTGCCTGACGGGATACAGACCATCCCGTCCAGGAGCATGGCATCCTCTACGCTGGCGCCAGCCATATATAAATTGGGCATCGACAGGATAACCGGGTCGCCCCTTCTCAAGCCGACGGCGTGTAATATCTTCTGTGCCGACCTGGCGTATTCCGTTGAACCAAGGGGAACGTAAAGCGGTCCTGGCGAGTATATGAATCTATACAGGCTGTTGGCGGGGACAGCCAGCAATCCCCCGAAGGGTGGGTTGGCTTTCTCCAGCTCGATTATTTCGTCCCGGGTTATTACCGGGAGCAGTTCCAAATCCTTGGTGGTTTTTATTTGGGGAGGTTTGACGCCGGCTTTATCCATCTTGGCCTTCACCGCCGGTGCGTTGTCGTAGGCGAATTGAACCACCTGGCGCACTTTCTCGTTGTAGTACTGCTCCCTTTCCCCGAGGGGCATGGCTTCTTCTGGACTAAATAATTCCTCCCCCATCGAAGGTCCTCCTTAAGCCAGCTAACCCAGCCAGCGTTTTCTTCTCTTGTAGTGCTTGACCTCGCGGTAGCTTTTCTGTTTGCCCATGTGGCTGAGTCCCATGTAGAATTCCTGGATATCCTCGTTATCCCGCAGCTTTTCCGCCTCGCCGTCGAAGACCACCTTGCCGTTTTCCATGACATAGCCGTAGGTGGCGATGGAGAGGGCGGCTCTGACGTTTTGCTCCACCAGCAGGATGGAGGTTTTCTCCTCGCTGTTGATTCTGAGCACGATGTTATAGATTTCCTGCACCAGCAGGGGAGCCAGTCCCAGGGAAGGTTCATCCAGGAGCATGAGGGAGGGGTTGGCCATCATAGCGCGGCCCATAACGAGCATCTGCTGTTCACCGCCGGAGAGGTAGCCGGAGGTGGAATGGCGCAGGTCTCTCAGTTTGGGGAAGTAGTTATAGACCATATCCAGGTCATGTTTAAGGGAAGAGCCGTCGCCGCGGATATGGGCTCCGGCTTTGAGGTTCTCCTCGGTGGACAGGTGCTCGAAGATGCGTCTGCCCTCCATAACCTGGACGATGCCCATGCGGGCGATATCCTCGGGGCCCTTGTTGTCGATTCTTATGTCGTTGAATTCGATGTTGCCGTCGGTGACCTCGCCCTCCTCTGGTTTGAGCAGGCCGGAGATGGCTTTGAGGGTGGTGCTTTTGCCGCCGCCGTTGGCGCCGAGGAGGGAGACGATGGCGCCCTCATGCACCTCCAGGGAGACGCCCTTGAGGACCAGGATGACCTCCATGTAGACCACTTCGATGTTGTTAACCCATAACATTTTGCGCTCCTTCCTATGATACCCGAGGAAAGCGACTAATGAGCGTAGGGAAACAGCCGGTAATAGGCTTTAAACAGGTTCCACCGGTGCGCAATTCCCCTGGGTTCGAGGATCATAAATAGAACGACTACCAGGCCAAAGAGCACTTCCCTGGCTGCCGAGAGGTAGCTTTCGATGCCATAGAAAGTACCGCTCAGGGCAGAAATAACCTCAGCCAGACCCTGGGTCAGAATGATAAGGAAGCTGGCTCCGAAGAACGGTCCAAGGGCGGAGCCCATTCCGCCCACGATAATATAGCCCAGATACCACAACCCGTAGGTCAGGTGATAGTATTCAGGCGTTATCGAACGGGTATAATGAGCCCATAGCGCCCCGCCGAGTCCGGCGAACAGGCAGCCGATGAAGAAGGCGCTGAGCTTGTAGCGGAACAGACTGATGCCCATTACCTCAGCCGCCAGGTCATTGTCTCTGATGGCAATCCAGGCCCGGCCGAACCTGGTGCGCACCAGGTTCTTAGCGACGTAGCTCAGGGCGATTAAAGCTACCAGAACGACGTAATAGTAGCTTTGCGAGTTATTGAGCAACAAGCCAAAAAGATGAGGGGCAGGCAGAGTTTGGGCCTGGGTTCCAATGGTATGAACTATGATGTAGATGATAATAAAGTGGGCTGCCAGGGTGGCCATAACCAGGTAGAAGCCTCTCAGGCGTAGGGCAGGAATGCCGAACAATACCCCAATGGCACCGGCGGTTAGGCCGGCGATGGGTACGGTTATCCAGAAGTTAAAAATACCTGGGAACCACTCGGGGAGTGCTGCCCCAAGCGCCCATTCAGATAGGAGGGCAGAAGTATAGCCGCCGACGGCGGCGAAAGCCGCCTGGGCCAGGGAAATCTGACCGCAGTAGCCGGTCAGGATGTTAAGCCCGTGCAGAATGATAATGGTGGCGAAAATCTGGATGAGCACGCCTAAAATGTAGCTGTTCAAGAATAGCGGGAAGGTAAAGGCTATAATAATAGCACCTATCAGGAGCCCCCACTGCGTCTTGGTTCGGAAGATGGCCAAGTCCTGCTCGTAGGTCTCGTTAAACACGCCGCAAGGGTTGTGCATCTCTTAAATCCTTTCTATCCTTACCCAGCCAAAGAGGCCGTAGGGTTTCACCATGAGGATTATTATGATGAGGATATAGGGGAAAAGGTCGCGCATGCCGCCGCCCACGATAGGGTCGAGATAGGCTCCGGCCAGGTTCTCGGTGACGCCGACGATGAGGCCGCCGATGATGGCGCCGGGGATGGAATCGAGTCCACCGAGGAGGACGACGGGCAGGACCCTTAGGCCCAGCACGGGAGTGTTGTAGGAATTGAGGCCGATGAGGAAGCCGATGATGATACCGCCGATAGCGGCGGTGATACAGCCGATAGCCCAAGCGTAGCGGAAGATCTGGCTGGTGGAGATGCCGAGGGACTGGGCGGCGAGCTGGTCATCGGCGGTAGCTCTCATAGCGATACCGGACCTGGTGAACTGGAAGAAGAGGATAAAGAAGACGACGCAGAGCAGGGCGATAATCAGGGAGAAGATATACTTATAGCTGATGGGAGTGCCCAGGATGGAGACCGAGCCGATGGGGATGATATCGGTGGGGTAGGGGAAGTTACCCGAGCCCCAGATGGCGTAGCCGATACCGCCCAGCAGTACGTTTAAGCCGATGGTCATCATAATGACGGAGATAAGGGGTTCTCCGATGAGGGGGCGGAGGGCGAGCCGCTCTACGGAGAAGCCGATGAGGGTGGCGATGACGAGGGTAATGAAGACTGCCAGGATGAAGAACCACACGCCGCCGGGGAGCCACTGAGAAATCTGGAGGCAGATGAAGCCGCCGAGCATGAGCAGGGATCCCTGGGCGAGGTTGAGGACGGAAGAGGACTTATAGATAAGGACGAATCCCAGAGCCACCACCCCATAGACGGCACCCACTACCAGGCCGTAGATTACGGTTTCGACAATCATCATGGGCTAGCCTCCTGCTGGCGGTATTTGGTTATAGAATACGTCTATTCGACGAAGGCGATTCTTATGGCTATCTTCACGTCCTTGGTGCGTCCGTCGCGGTAGGTAATAACCGTCTCCGCCATAACCTGTTTCTCATCGCTGTAGAGCGCTTCCATTTGCGCCCGGTAGGTATCCTCGACATAGCCCCGTCTCAGCTTTCTGACGCGGCTCAGCTCGGCATCGTCGGCGTCCAGTTCCTTGTGGAGCAGGGCGTACTTTTTTATTTTAGACGTATCGCTTAGCCCTCTATTCACTCTTTTCAGGTCCTTGAGGATGAGTTGGTAAACCTCCGGTTTCTGGGAGAGGTCGGTATAAGTGGTATAGGTGAGGTGGTTTTCCTCGGCCCACTTGCCCACGGTGCCGTAGTCTATACTGACCAGGCAAGTTGCAAACGGTCGGTTATTACCGAAAACGATAGCCTCTTTGATGTAGCGGCTGACCCTTATCTTGCTCTCTATATATTGCGGAGAAAATTTAGTGCCGTCAGACGTGGTCATTAGATCGGCAGAGCGGTCAAATATTATCAGGTGGCCATCATCTCTCATGAAACCGCTATCACCAGTGAGTAACCACCCGTTACTGACTGACTTGGTATAGGCTTCCGGGTTCTTGTGGTAATTGACCAAGATACCAGGGGTTCTCAAATGCACATCTCCTCCATCGGTCACTCTGACTTCAACACCAGGTGTAGGTAGACCCGTAGTCTCAATGTTGATGTCACCGTCCCGATGGACAACGGGACAGCCGCCGGATTCAGTTATGCCATAAGCATTCTTGAGGTTAACCCCGATCCCATGATAGAAGTAATATGATTCCGGGGCGATAATAGACCCGGCGGTATACAGCACTCTCACTTTGAGATAGCCGATTCTATCCCTTATCTGGCGGAAGAGTATCAGGTAAGCTATCTTGTAGAGTATTTTCCAGAAGAGATTTATTTCTTCCTTGTCAATCTTGAGATGAGCCATTTTGTAGCCCACCGGCATGAGGAGATGATAGAGGAACTTCTTGAGCGTAGTGGAATCGGCCACATTGGTTTCTACCTCGCCGATCTGCACCTCCAGCAGCTTGGGTGAGATGAAGGCATAGTCAACACCCAGTTCCCTGATATCTGACTGCATGGTCTCCGGTTCCTCGGGGAAATTAAGGGTAGAACCGGCGACTAAAGCCATGTATTCATTGCATACCCACTCCGCAGCCCAGCCCAGGGGTACGAAGGAAAGTATGTTATCCTCTTCCCTGAGAGGTTCCACTATCTGCCACGAGCGGGCCATCTTCATTAAAGTGTTGTGAGTATGTACCGCTCCTTTTGGTTGAGCTGTCGTTCCTGAGGTGTAGGCGAACTGGGCAAGGTCATCACCCTTGCCCCTGGCTACGCTCTCTTCAAAGAAACCGGGGTGTTCCTTCTCATACTCCCGCCCGAGATTCAGCACATCTTCAAAAGGCATCAATAGCGGGTCGTCGTAGCTCCATAGCCCCTTGGGGTCCCAGTAGATTATCTTCTGCAGGTCCGGGACGTCGTCCTTGAATAGCAGTACCTTGTCAACCTGCTCCTGGTCTTCGGCGACGACGAATCGGGCGTCCGAGTGGGTCATATAATACTGTATTTCCGGCGTGTGGGAGTCGGCGAAGCCGCCGACGAAGGCGCCCCCGGCCGCCTGGGTGGCGAAAGCGGCATACAGCCACTCCGGCTCGTTGTCTCCTATCACCAGCACCCGTTCCCCGCGGGTAAGCCCCAGGCTTACCATCCCCAGGGCGAAGTACTTTATCGTTTCATAGAAGTCTTTCCAGGTGAACTTCCGCCAGATGCCGTACTGCTTGTAGCGTATGGCTACCTTCTTATCCCCATGCTTCTCATAGTAATACTTGATGATCTTGGGGAAGGTATCGCACTCCGCTAAAGTCATTGCCATTCAGTTCCTCCCGGGGCGCTACTCTTGACCAAGGTAGGCACTAATCACTGCGGGGTTGGTCTGGATCTCCTGCGGGGTACCCTCGGCAATCTTGCGGCCGAAGTCCAGGACGACAATGCGGTCGGCTATATCCATGACCACCCCCATATCGTGCTCGATAAGGACGATGGTTGTTCCCTTGAGTTCCCAGATGTCCAGGATGAAGCGGGCCATGTCCTCTTTCTCCTCCACGTTCATCCCGGCCATCGGCTCGTCGAGGAGGAGGAGCTTGGGTTCCATAACCACGGCCCGGCCCAGCTCCACCAGTTTACGCTGGCCGTAGGGCAGGAAGCCCACCACCTTCTTTCTGATGGCTTCCATGTCGAAGAGGTCGATGATATTCTCCACCGCCTTGCGGTGCTCTATCTCCTCGCGGTGCGCTTTGCCGAAGTAGAGGGCGCCATCCAGCATACCGGACTTAAAGTGGATATGACGGCCGGCCATGAGATTATCCTGGGCGGAGAGATGGGTATAGAGCTCTATCTGCTGGAAGGTGCGGGCGATGCCCAGCTCGGCTATCTTGTGGGATGGCATCTTGGAAATGCCTTTGCCCTGGAAGGAGATATCGCCCTGCTGGGCGCGGTAGAAGCCGTTCATGCAATTAAGCAGGCTGGTCTTGCCGGCGCCGTTGGGGCCGATAATAGCCAGGACCTCGCCCTGTTTGACCTCGAGTGATATGTCCATCAGTGCCTGGACGCCGCCGAAACTTAGCGAGAGATTGGCGATTTCCAGTATGGCCACGTCTTTAGATGCTGGTGCAGTTCCCAATAAAATAGACCTCAATGCTTGGGCTTAGAGATATGTGAAAATATATATCAGAGTCGCGTATTGTCATAAAGAGTAAAACAACCTTAAGCCGGATGTCAAGTGTTGGGCGGTTGTTTTCTTTATGGCGGTGGGGTGAAGTGGGGGGGCTGAGCATAATACGGGCCGAAAAAACGAAACCACCAGGTAAGCCCGGAGTTTTCCGAAGTTACCCGGTGGCTAGTTTATTCGACTGTTTGGCGGTGGCTGTTATAGCGCCTTCAGGACGAGGTCAAGCAGGTCATATATTTTCATGCCATTTCCCTGCCTCTGGATAGCCTCGCCCAGGTTTTCCTCGCAGTGAGGGCAGTAAGTCACTAGCGCCTCGGCACCGGTGGACTTAGCTTCCTGAATGCGCTGGTCAGCTGTCCATTGCGCCATATCCAGATAGCCATTCCTCATCCAGCTTCCCGCGCCGCAGCACCAGGAATCATCCTTGTTGCGGACCATTTCTACCAGTTGAACCCCTGGAAGGTTACTAATGATGCTTCTCGGTTCCTGATATTTACCGGCGAAGTGGTCACTACCGCAGACGCCGGGGCCGCTGATTCTGCCTGTGTGACAGGGGTCATGATAGGTTACGTTGAGGTTAAGCGGCTTGGTCAGCTTGAGCTTACCATCCTTGATTAACTGGTCGACGATATCAAGAATATGGACTACCTCAAAGTTCATCTTGTCGCCCACTTCAGGATATTCGCGCTTGAAGGTGCTGTAGCAGAAGGGGCAGATAGTAACCAGCCTCTCTATCCCCATGTCGTTAAACATCTTGATGTTATCTTTGGCGAAAGCGGTAAACTGGTCCTTATCGCCCATCCTGAGGGAGGGGTTCCCGCAGCAGCGCTCGTTCTCGCCGAGGA
>JAHJRU010000139.1 GCA_018830745.1 Chloroflexota bacterium | reverse complement strand
CGTGCTCCCGGGCAAAATCCACCATCTGTCCCACCACCACCGGGCTGATGGGCTGCTCCGAGACTTCATGACCCGACTCAAGGCAGCCGACCAGCGCACCATCGAAGAAGATGTGATAACCGTCCAGCGCCAGGCTGTCGATAACCCCGCGGCACGCCAGAGCCGACCGCCCGGTTGACAGAGCCAGCATTATGCCGGACTCACGAACCATGTCCAGCGCCCCCCTGTCCTCCGCCGAGATGTTGCCGTCCTTGTCCAGCAGCGTGCCATCGATATCCACCACCAGGAGGCGGTACGAACTCCTCGCCAGGCTAACGTCCGTCATCCCGCCTCCCCCACCAGATAACTGCGAAGTGTCCTGGCATTATCGACCGCACAGCCCTCAATGTCATTGTTGAAATAGATGTACATTTCCTTCAATTTTTTAGCTAAACTCGCCAGCCTCTTAGCCCACGCCGCCTCCGAAGGCAGGCGATAGAAACTGTTATTCAGCTCGACGGTATCAAAATGGCAGACCGCCTTCACTCCACTCACTTCGCCTTCATTGTAACACCGGCAATAATAACTTCCAAGCCAGAGCTACTAGCGCGATGCCAGATGTGCTAAGCTAATGAAGAAACTACTATGCACATTATTGGCACCGACATAATAGAGATAGACCGCATCGAAGAAGCGGTAATGCACTGGGGAGAACGCTTCCTGCACCGCGTGTATACCGACTCAGAGCTCGCCCAGTGTCAAACGAGATGGCCCTCGCTGGCGGCCCGATTTGCCGGCAAAGAAGCCGCCCTGAAAGCACTGGGCACGCAGACCAAAGGCATCGGCTGGAAAGACATCGAGATATTATCAGACTCAGAGGACAAGCCGGTGGTGCATCTCCACGGCCAAGCACGGATTCAGGCCGATTACCTGCGTCTGGATAACCTGGCTATCAGTCTCTCCCACTCCAGAGAATATGCCATGGCGGTAGCCATAGGTGAAACCAGACAAGTCTGATAAGCAGCTTAATCAGGATAAAAGGCAATCCCCAGGGTTCCGGTACCGCAGGCGTAGCCCATCACCGGGCTGAACTCGCTGAGCCAGAGTTCACGGCAGTCGAATTCTGCGGCTATACGCTCCTTCAGTCTCTCTGCCTCCTGCGGAGCATAGGCATGCATCACCGCCACGTGCACCGGATTTTGTCCCACCTTAGTTCTCATTACCCCTATCACCCGCTCTATGCCCGCTTCCCGGCTCCTGACCACGCCACTGAAGCGTACCGTCTCCTTAACTGTAAGCAGGGGCCGGAGATTGAGTATTGAGCCAGCCTGAGAAGCCACCTTGGGAATACGCCCCGACCGATAAACATAACGTATGGTGTCCAGGACAAGTATAACCGCTACTTTACCCCTTACATCCTCAGCAGCTCTGACCACTTCCGGCAAGGACTTGCCTTCCTCTGCCGCCCTGGCCCCAGCCAGGGCTACAAAGCCTTCACCCGCCGTAGCTATATAAGAGTCCATTACCTCAATGGTTGTCCCGGGCAGCTCTTCCTTCGCCTGCTCCCGTGCTATCTGAGCGCTCTGGTATACCATGCTCAACCTGGATGATACCGTAACCACCAGAATATCTTTTACCCGTTTACTTGCCTCTCGATAGGCCCCAAAACAATCTCCCGGTGAAGGCGCTGAGGTAGCGAAGTTTTCCGGGTCTTTCTGGAATATCTCGTAAGCTTCGGATGGGGTTATATCTATCCAATCCTTATAGACCTTCTCTCCAAAGTATAAATTAATAGGTAATATATGTATTTGGAACCGTTCTATTATATCCGATGGCAAGCAAGATATACTGTCGGTGATAACGGCTACATTTGGCATCGGAATAACCTACTTACTCTTACGGCTAAGCCAAGGCAGCGGTCAACTCGCAGTTCATCCTAAATTACTGATAACTTTACCCGGGGGTAATTGCTGTCGCGCGAGATTATTCCTTGACGGTGAACATGGCAATGAACGCCAGTACAGCAGCTATCCCCCCAAAGACAATATCATCCCAAGTAGCCATCACGAATGCATTCAAAACCACCCAGATACCGAGAGAACATATTGCCAGGGTTAGTATTTTCATTGTTTCGGACGTACCTCCTTTTTTAGGTTCTGCCAGCAACCGCTGCCTTGGAGATATTGGCTACACTCCAGAGCCTTATTATGCCTAGACAAGCTAGGTATAAGCATAATATAGCACCGCATCCCATACCTTGCAATAGTATAATACCCCTCAGAGAATAAAATGTTGACAACCAATATCTACCTTACTATAATAGTAACGGATGAAATTAAACCCCCGCGTTACTTTCTGATAATCGCAAGGTGAATTCACCTTTTTAAATCAAGTCCACAACGATTTTCTAGAGAATCTAGTTTGGTATAACCAGTTATAGTTTGGTTTTCCACATGGCCAAGTTTATCTTTGTTACTGGTGGCGTAATTAGTTCCGTTGGTAAGGGCATCACTGTCGCTTCTATTGGTATGCTGCTAAAGAGCCGCCAAATCAAGGTATCGGTACAGAAGCTGGACCCCTACCTCAATGTTGACCCGGGCACCATGTCTCCCTACCAGCACGGTGAGGTATTTGTCACTCGAGACGGTGCTGAGACTGACCTTGATTTGGGCAACTATGAGCGTTTCATTGATGTAGAACTCACCGCCGAGTCAAATATTACCTCCGGGCAAATCTACAGTGCCGTTATTGCCAAAGAGAGACGCGGCGATTTCCTCGGCGGCACCATCCAGGTGGTTCCGCACCTGACAAGTGAAATAAAAAGCCGATTTATGCAATTAGCCCATAACTCTCAAGCCGACGTCGTCATTTGTGAGGTGGGCGGTACCGTAGGTGACATTGAGGGACAACCTTTCCTAGAAGCCATTCGGCAGATGCGCAAGGACGTCGGGCGAGACAACGTGCTTTATGTCCACGTTACCCTGCTCCCCTACCTCTCTTTTAATCAGGAACTCAAGACCAAGCCCACCCAGCACAGCGTCAACGAGCTCAGACGCATCGGTATCCAGCCGGATATACTCATATGCCGCAGCGACTTTCCATTCCAGGAATCAACCTGCAATAAACTGGCTCTGTTCTGTGATGTTGACCCGGAGGCGGTTATCCCCATGATTACCATCG
>JAHJRU010000138.1 GCA_018830745.1 Chloroflexota bacterium | reverse complement strand
TTTTTCTCCTTTTTTATTTTGTCGGTGAGTTATTTGAGTTATTTTTCTATTTTAAACAAGGGAACCATCATTTCAGCTTTTCAAGCTTATGGCTACCTTGTTATATTTTCTCATACTCGCCACCCCCTTTTAGTAGTTACTGATGTTCAGCCTTATTATCCGAACAGGGATTCAAGGGTCTTCTTCATATTGTCCTTGAATACGCTAAATTCATCCTTGGTTACGTATGTTATTTCCGGATTATCTAGAAGCCGACCCTTAGCTCCCAGTACTGTACGGCTATCATGTAACGACTCGATTAGCTGCCGGCTGTGGTCATTGGTCACCAGCTTGGATATGATAACGTCAAGATGGTGACGGATAGTATCTTCATCTAGAGTCATATTTGAGGCCATCTCTTCCAGTGAGGTGCCTTCACCGATGCGGCTTAGTATCTCCGCCTCACGGGGAGTAAGACGGGCGAGCAGATTATCTACCTGCGGGCTTATCAGGGTGAAGGCTTCGAATTCGTCGAGGGTGCGCAGAGCCAGACCTGGCTGGAGCAATTTCCCACTTATGGGTTGCCCCCCTTGAGCTACTTCCCTGATGATACTTAGCAGCTTCTCAGGATTAATGTCTTTTGTTATAAATGCGCAGGCACCGCTTTTAATGGATGAGAAAAACAATTCTTCGCTTTCCTCATCCATAACCAGAATTATGGATACTGAGGGCACATTTTGCTTTATGCGGCGGGTTATTGCAATGCCGCTTAGCTTCTCTCTATTAGCATTTAGAACCGCTACCCGTGGTGCATTAGTCTCGATGAAAGACAGGGCCTCTTCATTGCTGGTGGTTTCGCCAATAACCTCGATATCTTCTTCGCCGGATAGTGTGAAGTGGATGCCTTCTCGGAAGAGAACCTGCCAGTCCGCCAGATATACTGTAATTTTGTCCATTCCTGTTGTGCGTCCCCTTTAAATTACGAGACTCACGGTGAATCTCTATATTCAATCTAGCACGCAATTATGAAGGCAAGCATAAAGTTCATAAAGATTTCGTGAAGATTTCGTTAAGGTTTCATAAATATTGGCATGGGGGGATAGTTTACTGGGGTCGATAATCAGGTTACGTGTGTCTACAATAGAGCTAGAATCCGCCATGACGATACTGTCCCCTGATTATATTGTACATTTTTTGCAATATAAGTGATAGTGACGATTTTTCCACTTGAGATGGTTTTAGGTGGTAATTCAGTGGGGGGTGGGTTGGAACACGGTGCTGAAGGAGCTTGTTGGTTGTTACGCACTGGGACAGATAGCGCCAAGTTTAATGAGGAGTGCTTCTTGTGGATGAAAGGGGGTCCCTCATGGAGCAGGGGTAAACCGTGGTTGCTGGTTATCAGGCACCGGGTGGACGGGTGAATTTATAGCCCAACCCGTGTTCAGTGACGATCATGGTGGGTGGCTCTGTAGTGTCACCCAGTTTCTGCCTGATGTGCTGAATGTGTACCCTTAGCAGGTCTCTGGTGTCCCGGTATTCCTCTCCCCACACTTTGGTCAGCAGGTTCTCATGGGAGAGCAGCCGTCCTTCGTTGCGGATTAAATGGTACAGCAGTTTGTATTCCGTGGAGGTAAGCTTTACCGGCTCATCGGCAACTCTGACCTCGTTACTGGAGAAGTCCACCCATAGCTTGCCGCTGCTGAAGGGGCGCTCTTCGGCGGTAACGGAAAGACCTTGACTGCGGCGCAATACGGCCTGGACGCGGGCTATCAGCTCAATATGGCTGAAGGGCTTGGTGACATAATCATCTGCCCCCATCTCCAGTCCCTTGGCAACATCGGTGTCCTCACCCCTCACCGTCAGCATAATGACCGGTACCTGGGAGAAGCGACGTATCTCTTGCAGGACATCAAAGCCGCTCATATCAGGCAGACCCACGTCGAGAATGACTATATCAGGGGTCTCTGTCTCAATGAGCTGTAGTCCGCTGGTGCCGTCACAGGCGGCAAGTACATTAGCCCCGCTCCAGCGCAGCTTAAAACACAGAGAGACGACCTCAGCAATCTCGGCGGAGTCATCAACTACTACTACTTTCATTCTGAACCTATACGCTTACTATATCTTACTATAAAGGTAAAGAGAAGGCAAAGATGCTGCCCTTAGCCGGCTGGCTCTCCACCCATATCCTGCCGCCGTGTAGTTCGACAATCTGCTTGGATAGAGCCAGTCCCAGTCCCATTCCGGGGAAAAGTTCTCTATCGGCCTCGCCCCGATAGTAGGGCTCGAATAGCTTAGCCTGTCTCTCCTTGGCAATGCCAATACCGCTATCCTGGATCTCTACTACCAGGCTGCTTTCTTGTTTACGCGCTCTTAAAGTTATGTAGCCACCGGGCGGAGTGAATTTAACGGCGTTCATCAGCAGGTTCCGCAGAACCTGTTCTAAGCGTCGGGCGTCAGCATTGACTGATGGCAGAAATTCCGCCAAATCCAATACCAGCGACTGTTCTTTTCTTTCCGCTATCGGCCTCAGGTACTCGGTTACCTGTTCAATTAAACCCTTTATGTTTAGAGGTGATAGCTCTACCTCTACCATACTTCTCATCTTGGTGATATCCAGGAGCTCGTCCAGATTGGTCTCCAGGGTGTGAGCGCTGCGGACTATGTTTTGCACCAGCTTCTGATGGGGCTCGGGTACTTCTCCCTGGAGTTCCTCACTCAGCAGTTCAGCGCCGGCGATTATGGAGGTCAAAGGGGTTTTAAGTTCGTGAGCAATAACACTGGTGAAATGCAGCCACTCCTCCTTTTGTCTTTCCAGTTCCAGGCGAGACGCCCTCTCCTGGGTATACAGGTTGGCGTTCTGGATGGCGCCGGCAATTTGCGCTGCCAGTTGTTCCGCGATTTCCTGCGCTTTTTCTCCGTAGGCGTTGGGCTCGGTGCTGGAGAGGTTAAGGCTGCCAAAAACCTTGCCTTTGTGGAATAAGGGCACGTGGATTGATGACCTCAGACCATGCTTGAGTCTGATTTTATCCAGGGGAAAACGGCTCTCCTGAGCCAGGTCTGGCTGAATTAGGGTTGTTTTGTTCTTGGCTACCCACCCGGTGGCTGAGTAGTCTAAAGGCACGGTGGTATCCGTGTCCAGTTCCGTTTCCACCATCGAGGAGACGGCAAAGAATCTAGTTTTGTTGCCTTCAATAAGACTGACGGAAAGGCGCTCAAAGTTCAGCAGCCCCCTTAATTGCTGGGCGAAGGACTCGAATACTTCGCTGATATCAACTTCAGAGCTGATAGTCTTGGCCAGTTGGCTGGTGGCGCTAAGCCGTTGGCTTTGCTCCAGTACCTTTTGTTCGTTGAGCTTGCGCTCGGTGATGTCAACAAACGAAGCCATCATGCAGATGGGTTTGCCCATCTCGTCCTTGACCATGTTGGCTGACAACTGGACGTCGAACGTGGAGCCATCCATCTTCATGGCGCTCAGCTCTCCTATCCAGCTTCCAGTGGTCTTCAGGGCGTCTATTACTTCGGCTTCTTGCTCACTTCTGTGCCAGAAACCTACTGCCGGTTTGCCCAGAACATCTCTTTCATCATCGTACCCCCATAGCGTTAGAAAAGACCGGTTGACATAGGTCAGTTTGCCATCCAGGTCAGCCAGCGCGAAGCCATTGATGAAAGAAGCCATGGCGATATCCTTGACCCTGATATCCCTCTCGGCGCGGCGGTAGGCGCTGACGTCCTTGAATATCTCCTGGATGAGCTTTCTGCCGTGAAGGGGAACGATGCTGGAACTCATATACACCGGCACTATGGTGCCACCTTTTCTGATGACCTCAGCTTCAATAACGGCAGTGGATTTTTCTTCGGTGTGGTGCTGGAATAAGGTGCTATAGTAGTCCACCTTATCCTGCGGATGTAGCTGGGCTTGATGCATCCCAATTATTTCCCTCAAGGGACAACCCAGCAAACGCTCGGCCTCTCTATTAGCGTCGATGATGTAGCCGGTCCGGGCGTCGGCCAGTAAAATGGCGTCATTGGCATTTTCAAACAGGCTTTTGTATTTCTCCTCGGACTGCTGGGACTCTTCCACCCTGGCTTTGGTCTGCTGATACAGCTTGGCTTTATCCAGGGCAATGCCCACGTGGTTGCCCAGGACGGTCAGCAGCTCTATCATTTCCTTGGTGAACTGGTTGTCGTTGGCGGAAGCAACACCGATAACTCCCCGTGTTCTCCCTTCTGAGCCGATGGGGAGGGCAGCGAATGAATGCATCCCGGCTTTGGTAGGGGAGGTCAAGCTGTACCTGGTATCGGTCGTTATGTCAGGTATTACCAATGGCTTGCCAGATAGAGCCACGTGGCCGGTAAGGCTCTGCCCCAGTCTCATGGAGGCTAACTCCTGTTTCATCTCTGGGGTGAAACCATGGTGACTTAACAGGTTTAACTGTCCGCTTTGCTCATCGAGCAGCTGTATCCAGCAGCAGTCTACAGGCAGAAATTCTATTAGCTTATCTACGATTAAATCGAGAATCTCTTGGGGTTCATCTGACGAATATAGCGCCTCTCCAACGGTGTTGACAACGGAGAGTAATTCGCTAACCTGGTTAATGTCTCTCACTATACGCTGGTGTCTCCATATGCTATCCCTGGCAGCCGCTTGAAAAGAGGCTTTATCTATTTTACCACTAATAACATATTTTACCAGAGGGGCCATTGATGTTTTGGTGGGTTGAGTGCTTCGAGGATGGCGGCATCATGCGAAGAACTACCAGAAAAATTGAACGCCATGGAGTATTGAGGGGGGGCTTCTTAGATGGGCATAGCTGAGAATGAGCTTGCCGACTTCTTATGAGGTATTTCGGGCTATCGTTTTTATCATCGTGAGTATGGCGATAACTGAGCGCTGTATTTCAACTGGCTCTTGGGCTAATACCCTGGCGACATAGGGGTCTAAAGCACCGCCGGCATAATCGAGGCCATTATCGGCGACGTGAGGGGTTTGTGGCGACAGGTATCCAGCCTGGGCGAACAGTTCGTCTTCATTGAAGCCTATGTGTTTAGCGATCTTTTGCAGAATACGGGCTGAGGGAAAACGCTGGCCGCGCTCTATGCGCCCGAGGTATGACGGAGAAACCCCCGATAATTCTGACAGTTTATGCAGTGTCAGGGGTGTGGTCACCCTCTGGTGTTTAATTATTTTACCTATGTTTGCCGCGTCAATCACCATAATTCCAGTGTAATTCGCCAGTTGGCTAAAGTCAATGGAGGTTTAGTGCAAAGAAGGTGGTGGTTAGTACCTGTTTTAGTGGTGGTAGGTGCCCGCGCGACTTTCTTGACGCCATGCGGCATGGAATATACAATGGCGTTGCTGTGTAAGAATGACCAGGAAATATGACGTTATCATTGTCGGTGGTGGGCCGGCGGGGATATTTGACGCCTTGGAGCCGCCCGCTATCTCTTAGTTGACAGTTTGGTCTGACCTGTCTAAAATTAATATGTTGAAAAAACAGTTCGGGTCTCAACAGAGAGGGGGGATGCCATGTGGCTCAGGTTGAGATTCAGGATAACGAGAGTTTCGACAGTCTACTAAAACGTTTTAACCGCAGAGTGCAACACTCAGGCGTCTTGAGTGAGTTAAGGCGCCGGGAACACTACGAGAAACCCAGTATCAATCGTAAGCGCAAGGAAGCCGCCAAAAGGCGTAAGAGCGCCAGAGCTTCCAGAAGCAGACGATAGTGAATCTTCCGGTGGGGGTTAAGGTGGAAGCAACCTTAAAAGAAAAACTTACAGAGGACCTCAAGCAGGCGCTGAAGGGTGGGGATAAAGTGAGGCGTTCCGTCATCCGTTTGGTTATGGCGGCCATTAAAAACGCTGAAATTGCCAGGCAAACGGATTTAACCGACCCTGATATCCTGGGCATCATTGCCAAGGAAGTAAAACAGCGCCGGGAGAGCATTGAAGCCTTTAAACAGGGTAATCGAGCAGACCTGGTAGCTCAGGAAGAGGCTGAGATGGCGGTCCTCGAGGCGTATTTACCGCAACAGATGACGCGGGATGAAATTGTGGCCGAGGTTCGGCGCGTCATAGCTGAAGTTGGCGCCCAGGGCCCGGGCGATAAAGGTAAGGTTATGCCTAAACTTATGCCCCAGCTCAAGGGTAGGGCGGATGGGCGTGAAATTAACGATATCGTGACCGAGTTACTGGCTTCGTGACCATTTCCTCGCTGAAATCTTCACCCTTTCCGGAGGGGGGATTTTTTCCTGGTGGGGACTCGCTCCCACCGAAGTTCTATCAGTCCAGGGTGCTGGTTTATGCATAGACTGGAAGTATTTTTAAAACCCTCTCTACCCGATGCCCGGGGGCTGGGTCTGGTCAAGGACATAGCCGACCTGGGTATCACTACCGTCAGTGATGCTCGCGTGGTGGATATTTACTGGCTGGATGCTGACCTGACTCCGGAGCAGGGGGACTTGATTGGCGGTTACCTCCTGTCCGACCCGGTGACCCAGAATTACCGGTCCTTCGCTCTGGCTGCCGGCGATGGCTGGAGTGCTCCAGGCACTCAGGAAGGAACTGGTGGGCAGCCTTATATCATTGAGGTGGCTCACAATCCCGGCGTTACCGACCCGGTTGAGAGCACGGTCATGAAAGCCATCAAGGACCTGGGAGTGACTGCCGTGAAAGGCGTTAAAACAGCCAGGCGCTACCTTATTCACGGACAACTTGACGAGGCTGAGTTAGACACTATATGCAGTCGATTGCTGGTCAACCCCATTATCCAGCACG
>JAHJRU010000137.1 GCA_018830745.1 Chloroflexota bacterium | reverse complement strand
TGGCGCCCCTTCCTGTCTTGAACCGCCGCCTATCCCTCATCAAAAGCAGGCTAATGCCCAGGGGAATCAAAATCAAGAGCGAGAGCCCTGCATGGAGCGAGGTCCAGGCTGTTCTGGCACGCGGCGATGCCCGTCTGGCTGAGGTGCTTGCCGACTTAGAGCAGGCATCGCTGTCCGCCTGGCGCAAATCAGCGCAGAAATACCATCTGGACATCGATTTCTACGCTCACCAGAGATGGGATGTCAACCAAAAACTGCCCTGGGATGCAATAGATTTGGGTACGCCGCACCATCGACAAGAACTCGAATTAATCAGGGCTCTTTCTAAAGACACCGATATAGTCTAAGAACGCCCTCAGTCAATCCTTCCTCCTCCTTTGCCTGCCTGCGTAAATTACCACTTTGTCAGGCTGCGGATTTGGGTATTATCACCGATATGTTGTAGGTGTTGGCTACCTTGCTGGAACACCGCACAAAAGCCGATAATGCAGTCAAATATCTGGTAAAACAGCGGATAGGTATGTATTTTGCTTGCCTGAAGCCATTGCCGATGGCCAGCGGAAAACAGCCAACGATGGCGTAATTGCAGGAGGGAATTATGGTTGAAACTCGTCTCAAGAGCGTATCGGAAGAACCAGCGAATGTGCCTTTACCTGACGGCACCATGTATTCTCAAAGCAAGGGCATCTGCCCTGACGGTCCCCCATTTTCCGTATCACCACTAGAAGCCTATCTGCCCATAGTTGGTGAAAAGAAAATCGAGAGGCTGCTCTCCGCCGTTCAGATGGTCAAAGGGCTCAAGATACTGGAGCTCAACTCTTCCCCCATCGGGGGCGGAGTAGCCGAAATGCTCCTGTCCTGCATACCTTTCCTGAACCAGCTGGGCCTTGATGTCGAATGGAAGGTAATTCAGGGCAGCCCATCTTTCTACGAAGTGACCAAATGCATTCATAACCTTCTCCAGGGCCGGGGAGGGTGCTTCACCTCTGAAATGGAGAGGATATACTTCAATACCCTGGAGGAGAACGGCAACGGTCATATGGTGGACTGGGACGCTGATGTTGTTTTAATCCATGACCCCCAGCCCCTGGGTTTAGCCCCCAGCCTGAGTGAAAGGGCTAATCGAAGGGGTAAGTGGCTGTGGCGCTGCCATATCGATATGGATGAGGACACGCTAAAAGCCAACCCGGCACTGGAATATTTCATGGATTACTGGGTAGAGCCCCTGGATGGCGCTATTTTTTCCGCTGCCCAGTATATCATCTGCCGCTGGCCGCTGCCCAAGTTCATCATTCCGCCATTTATTGACCCGCTGTCACCGAAGAACCGTGAACTAAGCCAGAAAGAAATAGACGACGTGCTGGATAAGTACGAGATTGACCCCAAGAAACCTATCATCTGCCAGATTGGCCGCTTTGACCCCTGGAAGGGTATCGACAGCGTTATTGAAGTCTATCACCAGGTCAAGTCAAAAATGGACTGCCAGCTGATTCTAGCCGGTGGCTTAGCCGCTGACGACCCCGAGGGGGAAACAATCCTGGCCAGTATTCGGCAGGCAATTGGTGATGACCCTGATGTCCATCTCCTCTGCCTTCCCGCCAACAGTCCTCTGGAGATTAACGCCCTCCAAAGAGCCAGCCATGTAATGATGCAGCTCTCCACCAAAGAAGGTTTTGGGCTTACCGTCACCGAGGCGCTCTGGAAGAAGAAAGCCATTGTTGCCAGCCCGGTGGGTGGTATAACCCAGCAAATCCGGGACGGTGAATACGGTTTCTTTCACAATAGCATCGCCGATACCGCAGAGAATGTGGAGTACCTGCTAACCCACCCCCGCGCGGCGGAATTGATAGGCAGAAAGGGACATCTCTACATCAAGGACCATTTCATGATGCCCGACCGCCTGGCTGATTACCTTAAATCCATTCTCATGGTCCAGGAGTCAAAGCTCGACCCTGATAGCATCATCAGCTTCCATTCCTGGCATAAGCTGGACAAGAGAAAATAGGGGTTTAAGCGGCAGAGCGGGGGAGCGTTACTTCAGGCTATATCAACTTCCAGACCGTAACGTTGCAGAACCTGAATGCATAAATCCGTCCCCTCATCACTCATGGGTTCAACATCGGTCAGGGCGTATTTTTTACCCAATCTTTCGTACTTGCCCATCCCCAATTGGTGGTAAGGCACTACATCCACTTTCGAAGCACCTATGCGGGCAAGAAACTCACCGGAGGCTTCAATATTTGTTTTGGAATCGGTAAGCCCCGGGATTAACGGTATTCGAACCACCACCTGCTTGAGCTTAGCCAATCTTTCCAGGTTCTGCAGAATTATCTCATTACCCACGCCGGTAAGTTTTCTATGCTCTTCCGAGTCCATATGCTTGAGATCAAATAGAACCAGGTCAGCATACTCCAGGATTCCCTCCAGGACATCCCATTCTACCAGCCCACAGGTATCAAGGGCTGTATGCAGTCCAGATTCATGACAACGGGCAAGCAAGGCTTTAACAAACTCTGCCTGGTGGGTGGGCTCCCCACCGGAGACGGTTACACCACCACCGGAATTGCGATAGAACAGGGTATCCTTATTAACCACCTGCACCACCTCTTCTACCCCCATCAGCCGGCCCATGAGAACCCTGGCTCCGGTAAGACAGGCTTCAACACATTTACCACAAACCTGGCACAGGCTACGGTCAATCTGTATATTCCCGTCCGGTCCAACCGTAGTGGCACCGAACTCACATACCGCCACACACCGCTGACAGTTAACGCATAAAGAAGGCAGGTATAAAAGCTCAGGCAGCTTGTACTGGGATTCCGGATTATCGCACCAGAGGCATCCCAGTGGGCAACCCTTGAGAAAGACGGTGGTTCTTATGCCCGGTCCATCATTTACGGAGTATCTCTGGATATCAAATACCCAACCCTGAATTACATCTGTCTCTATCGTCAATATATCACTCTCCGTTTAAAAGCACTTCAACATTGGCTGACTACTACCAGTATAAATGAATCTATCATTTCATTGCAATATTACCGGAATTACCATGAAGAGCGTTCAATCAACCATCAAAGGAACTAAACCATTCTGCCGCAGGTCAAACAGCCCATCCTCACAAACCCGCAGGAAGGGTATCGCCCCGGTAGTCAGAATGCACAGGGTCAGACGTATATCCGGCCAGGGGCAGCCGATACTGCTGGCAGCCTGCTGGATTTGAGTAAGC
>JAHJRU010000136.1 GCA_018830745.1 Chloroflexota bacterium | reverse complement strand
TGCCTACCATTCCCTACAGTGTACTCCCTGAGCCCTCCTCGGGATACTTTTCTGCCATTATCACCGTACCAGCGGATGCTAAGCCAGGCCCACACACCATCACGGTGAAGGACAACCTCAATAACGTAGCCACTGCCACCTTTACCGTGGGAAATATAACCGGACCGGAAGGTCCGCGCGGACCCCAGGGAGAAAAAGGTGCGCAAGGACAAGTTGGTCCTCAGGGAAGGACCGGCCAAGGCATTCCTGGCTCACCTGGCGAGCAGGGACCGGCCGGAGAACCGGGACCTCCGGGCAGGGTGGGCCCTCCCGGTCCACCCGGGACAGACCCCGGCATGGCACCCCAGGTTATGAGCATCCTGGCCATACTTCTAGCCTCCACCGCTTTGTGGCTGGTGTTACGGGGCGGGATTCCCACCAGAGAAGCTAAAAAACAAACCCCCACCTTCTTTCTGGGCAGCGATAAACAAGGCAAAGAATGGCGAACCGAAATCTATCAGGATAGACCGCTGGCTCCGGACGTACATTTCATGGTTCAACCAGCAAGCCTTAAATCGGGTCAGCAAAAAAATCCCCCAGCCTATGCCACGTTATCAGTGGTATCTAAAGATGTCGCCAAGCTGGAAAGCATTGAAGTTGACCCTTCGCTGGAGAACCGTGGCCTGGGCTCACTGCTACTGGACTATATTGAGCGGTGGGCAGCCAGAAACGGCATGGTCGCCCTCTACGGCGACCTTAACCGCAAGTATGCCGACCATTTCGACAAGCTTGAACGCTTTTATCAGGACCATGGCTGGACATGGGAGTTGTTTGCCCCAGATGACCAGCGCTGCCAGCCGGACCCCTCCGTTATGGGCCGGGTAGAAAAGCAGCTCGGCACCGCTGAATACGTCTGTAAAACATAATAAGTATAGGTAGGAGAGAGAACCAATGCACCCATCAAATTCCACCACTGATAATGGCAAGGTAATCATGTTCACCGGTAAGGGTGGCGTCGGCAAGACAACCTGTGCCGCCGCCACTGCTCTCCACTATGCCTCTTGCGGCGAGTCAACACTGGTGCTATCGACCGACCCCACGCCCTCACTATCCCACATATTTGAGACCACCGATAGACAAAAACCAAAACAGGTGGCCGAAAACCTTTATCTCCAAGAGGTGGGACTAAACGAAGTGAAACAGATGTGGGATAAAAAGTTTGGCCGGGAAGTCTATGAGGTCTTCTCTACCCTGGTATCGGTATCATATGAAGATTTTGTCGATTTCATCACCTCAATTCTCCCCGGTCTAGCCGATGAATTTATGGTGGACTATCTAAAGGGGCTGTTTCAGCAAAAAACGTATGCCAGAATTGTCTGGGACACCGCCCCCCTGGGACAGACTCTTGGCCTGCTCCAAACACCCGCCATGCTCAGCCAGCACCTCAAACCGGCACCGCGAATCTATTCCAAACTCAAGCTTGGTTCAGAAACCAGGAGGTCGGTGCTGGACATCATCAAGGGGTGGGAGAAACTATCCGGGCAGGACATGGACTTCCTGCGGAAAGATGTAAGCTTTACCCTGGTCACCATTCCAGAAGCGCTGGCGGTAGCGCAGCTTGAGAGCATCATGGGGGAATTTGATAAGCTCGAAGGAAGGATTGAACGACTGGTAATAAATAATGTGGTCCAGGATACGTCTTCCGCCTTCCTCATGACCAAAGCTGAAATGCAGAAGCCGTATATCGAACTTATCCGTCAGAGGTATCAAGGAATGGAAATCACCGAGATTCCCCTCCTCCCCTCCGAAATAAAGGGGATAGCCGCTCTCCAGCACATAACGCAATACCTGTTCCGGTAGCCAGCTACGGTAAGCGCCCCCCTACACCACCTCCTCCATGCTGCCTTTTTCCCAATCGCGGGTAAGATGGTCGCTGCGCTCTACAATCTCGTCGTAGCACTCCAGCCCCGGCGGGTTGGAAAGGTTATCGGAGTCAAAAGCCTTCTTCACCCTTATCTGCCAGAGATGGTAGTTCGGCCCGAAGGCTGGACCGGTCAGCCAGATTGGCTGAGCATTCAAAAACGAGCTGTAGAAGCCTTTGTCTATGTTCAGCTTCATCGTTTCCAGGTACATCTGGTCGGCCTTGTAGTACTCCTTATCATCGGGGTCCCAATAAGTAAGGAACTCGCTGTAATCCCCGTGACCCAGCTCAACCGCCTGGAACCAGCCGGGGTCGCCGAAGTCATTGACCAGCGGCGGCACAAACTTCTTCTTCAAATCAGCTATGGCCACCCCCTGCTTTACCCCGTGCTGAATAGTCTCGATGACGTATTCTATGGAGACATAGCCCCCGGTCATCCACCACATGCCGGCGGAGTCAGCATTCTTAATCCACGATTCATCCGATGGCTTGGTGCGGCGGAACTCGCCCCCCAAACGCTCCATAATATCCATCAGCACCCGCTCTTCATAGTCCAGTTGCTCCTCCGAGGTGTAACCGACGACCAGGATGCGCAGGATATGGGTGCTGGCAATCTCCTCCGGGGTCACCTGCGACCATAGCCTCCAGAAATCTTCCTTGGACTTGGCGCGGGCAATGTAACGCCACAATACCGGCACCTTGGTGGCAGCGGCGGCAATCTCGTGCCAGCCCAACTCATACATAGCCCTTTCCAGGGACTCCCTGTTGGGGAGATTGAAGTTATACCACCTTATCCGGTTCTGCGGGAGCATCAGCGTGGTATCCGGGGAAATGCCCGTTGGCTCAAGCCTTTCGGGTTGGAACGGTATAAGCTTGGTGGCCAGCCGGGTGACGATTCCCATAGCTCCCATCCAGCCGCTTGCCCCCCGCAGTATGCCCCGAAGGTCGGGACCTATTCCCTCACCCCAGGAGTAATCATCCTCATTTAGCGCCAGGGAGCCCAGCCTCAATATTTCTCCGTCCGGCAGCACCCACTCTATGCCAAGCGTACGGCGGCCGATAAGCCCGGTGCGGTAATTAAGAGGCGACCATCCCTGGTTGATATGATTGCATATCACCGACACCTGGGAACCGCCACCGGAGACCATGGTGTAAAGGCCACGGTCCAACGCTTCCTGCTGAAGCTGACCGTAGACCACCCCCGACTCAACAATGGCATACATGTGCTTGTCGTTTATCTCCAGCTTGTTCATCCGCTTCAGGTCAATCATCAATTCATTGGGTTTCTTGGGCGAGCTGGTGGCATACCAGTAGGTGCTGGTGGGAGTATAGGGGACTTTATAGCGGTTGCAGACCTTGACAATCCGCTGCACTTCGTCGGTGGTCTTAGGCATAACCACGCACTCGGGCGCCATGCAGATGGTTTCGTAGGCGGTTTCACGGCGATAGGACTTGGTTCTGTAAGCCCGGCAGGTTACCGGGTCTTCGGATATATGCTCCGGGCCGACTATTGACTCCAATGCCCGATAGGCTTCCCTGGCAATGCTCATCTCTTCCCTCCCCGGACTTTCATAGCCTGGGCTATAAGCTCGACGATATCATAGGCTTTGAGCTTCTCTTTGCCGTTCTTAATAGCTTCGCTGAAATTCTCCTTACAGTACGGACAGGCTGAGACAATAGCCTCAGCACCCACGTCTTGCGCCTCCTCCAGCCTATCCTGAGCCGTCCACAGAGCAAAGTCCTTATTGGCGTCTCTCACCCCGCCACCGGCACCACAGCACCAGGTATTTTCGTGGTGGCGGTACATCTCCACCAGCTCTACGCCGGGAATAGCTGCCAGAATGTCCCGCGGCGGCTGGTAGATACCATAAGTGCCCCGCCGGTACTCCTTCGATGGTTCCAGACAGCCGTATTTTCCGCGCGTTCCCTCCCAGTAAATCGAGGGTTCACTTAGCCTCCCCAGGTTGCAGGAATCGTGGTAGGTGAGTTTCATCTCTACCGGATTCTTGAACTTGATTTTTCCATCCTTCAACTGCTGGTCAACGTACTCCACGATATGCATCACCGTGAAGCCCATATCCGCAGTGGATTTGCCCAGCACCTTGGGATAATCTACCCTCCAGGTCTTGTAACACTCAGCGCAGTTGACGATAACGGTGCTGGCGCCCGATTTCTTCAATGCCTCCAGGTTTCTCTCCATCTGTTTGATGAAGGCGTCAACCTGACCGGTAGCGTAAAGGGGGTAGCCGCAGCACTCCTCGCCACCCAGCAACATGAATTCGGCGCCGCTTGCCTGAAGTATCCGGGCGGTCGCCTGGGCGAGAGAAGTAGCCGTATACGAGGAGGCGCAACCGACGAAATATAACATGTCTGCTTTAGCCGCCGGCTTGATATCATCCGCCAGCCACTGGGGGCGATTTTTATGAGGCGACCCATAGCGATTATGTGTCTTGGCGATGTTATCCGCCACTTTCTTGTGCGCCGGCAGAGGCCCCTGTCCATCAGCCACGCACCGGGCTCTGAGGGTCTCCAGTGTCAACAGGGGCTCAAGGTCCAGATTGCGTTTGCAACCGGCATCGCAGGCGCCGCAGAGCTGGCACTGGAACACGGCATCGATAAATCGCGGTGAGTAGTCCAGCTCACCCTTCAGCAATGCCAGACCTATCTCCTCCCTCCCGTAGGCAGCATACTCATCAAACTCAAAGCGGGCGATGCTGGGACATTTGACCCCGAATCTGACCCCGGGGGTATAGATATGGTCCACCCAGCGGCATCCGCCACAGTGAATACAACGCTCCATATCATATTGATACTGCTCAAGCTTCGGTGGGTTAACCATCAGTCAGCCTCCTTTAAAAGCATAGCTTACCGGGATTCATAATGTTATGCGGGTCGAATATTTTCTTTACCTTTTTCAGTGCCGCCACGTAGCCGGTGGCGCGACTGTACACCATGTCCGCCAGCACTCCGTACGGCTGGGTAAAATAGGCTCCTTGATTCAACAAAGAACGAGCCGCTTCAGCGTAAAGCGCACCAATCTTCTTTCTTTCCGCCATATCGGCGGGGTCATAGTAGCAGCTGAACTCACAGCGGCAGGCTCGCGCCCGCTCAATGGGCTGGACATAGCAGCCAACCTCGGCTACCGGATAACCGTACTTAGCCGCCACCTGAGTGAAGGTAGCATGGAAGCCGGGTACTTTCTCCGGCATGGTGATGAAGAAGAGGTTCTG
>JAHJRU010000003.1 GCA_018830745.1 Chloroflexota bacterium | reverse complement strand
TGATGAATCCCAAGCTCCGGGCGCAGCGCACCAAGGGTAAGGTCTGCGGTGACTACTGCTGCGAACTGACCATCGACTGGGACCCGGCGGCTAAATAACCATCCCTTAACTGTCAGCGAAGACGGTGGCGATTACCATTCATAAACTGAATGTTGCTCGCCACCGTTATCTGTATAATCACCAGTAGAGCTAAAACTCTATTCTCAGGAGGAGAGAATCATGGGAAATGAAGCCAGGAAACCCTCGGTAGCCATGCCAAGAGACCAGCTGGAGCAGCACATTGTGGAGTTCATTAAATCCCATAATGCCTGCGTGCTGGCCACCGCCCAGGATAATATCCCCAGAGCCACTCCATTGGAATACGAGGCGAAGGGAACCGACCTGTACATCAATCTCGGCCCAGGCAGGAAAATCGAGAACATAAAAGCCAACCCGCTGGTAAGCGTGGGCATTCATGACCCCTTACACGGCTGGCTAAGCGTCAAGGGAATACAGATTACCGGCCAGGCAAAACTGCTATTTGACAGCGACGCCGGGTATACCGACGCCTGGAAAATCTTCAATCACGCCAATGCTGATAAAGAGGGCTGGGATATACCCCCCGAAGGTTATACCCTGCTTATAATCGAAGCTAAAACGATTGAACTGTTTGAGACCGCCCTGAAACAGAACGATTATAAGATACGCCAGGTCTGGGAAGCCGAAAGCTAAGCCGGTTATCTACGCCCGATAACGGGCGGCGCACTCATACCCCCGACAAGGAGGTGGAAATGACGTTCTGGAACACGGCTACTTTACCGCTTGCGGAATTCAGACCAGGCATGATGAGCCAGGCAGAAATGGGCGACCACCTGACTATGGTGTGCCTGGAAATTGCCCCTCACCTGGAAGACGCCGGGCATGAGCATCCCTTCGACCAGTGCGGTATCATCCTGGAGGGCCAGTTGGAGATGTCCATCGGCACAGAACGAAGGACGCTCGGTCCGGGACAGGCCTTCTTTATACCCGCCGGCGAACGCCACGGTTGGAAAACCACGGACAGCCCCGTAAAAGCGCTGGACGTAACCCCTAAACAGACCTGATAATAAATATTGTGCCAATTTGTTTATACTATGTTTATGTCGATAGGGTTGACATTTATGCCCTGTTTACCTCACCGATGTTATCCTGTAAACAGAATAAAAAATAAGAGTCGGTAAAATCAATCGGTTCTCCACTAAGGGATTAAGTCGGTAGCAAGCTGCAGCTGCCGGCTTAATGTTTTATTCACTACAGCGACCTCAGAAAAGCCCCCTTGACAACCACCGCCACAGATGGCAGAATTCCACCAAACAAGGGAGGTAGTTAAAAATGAAATCGCTGAAAAAGGCTCTGCTCTTTGGTTTTTTTATCTGGTTAATACCGTTCGTAGTTTCGGTAATAATATTCCCTCTTAGAACCTCCTCGCGGCCGCTCTTCGAATCAATCATGCCGGTGGTCATAACGATATGTGTCGTATTTTTTCTAATCCTCTACTTCAGGAAAGTAGAAGACGGTTTCCTTAGAGAGGGAATAATACTCGGCGTGAGATGGCTGGCTATCAGTCTATTGATAGACCTGCTGCTGTTCATGTGGGGACCGATGAAAATGACCCTGGCAGATTATATGATGGATATCGGACTGACATATCTTATCATTCCCACCATAACTATCGGCGCGGGCTATATCATGAGTAAAAGAGTCCGGTGAAGATGCAGTACGACGAGATTCTGAAGAAACTGAAAGCTCTGTCTGACCCCAAGGCGGTGGAGGGGATGGCACGGTTTGGCATCAACCCGGAGAACACCTACGGCGTATCTGTGCCCAATCTGAGAAAGTTAGCCCGGGAAGCCGGCAAAGACCACGCTCTGGCACAGCAACTCTGGGCTTCGGGCATTCATGAAGCGCGGGTAATGGCCAGTATGATAGATAAACCAGCCCTGGTCACGGAAGAACAAATGGAAAGCTGGGTGAAGGACTTCGACTCCTGGGATATCTGCGACCAGTGCTGCAGCAACCTCTTTGACAAGACGAAATGGGCTTATCAAAAGGCGACTCAATGGAGCGAAAGGGAGGAAGAATTCGTTAAAAGGGCCGGATTTACCCTGATGGCCACACTGGCGGTGCATGATAAGTCGGCCGCCGATGCCGCTTTCACCGCCTTCCTGCCCGCCATAAAAAGAGGAGCCACCGATAACCGCAACTTCGTTAAAAAAGCGGTCAACTGGGCGCTGCGGCAAATAGGGAAACGCAACCTGAGTTTGAACGCAATAGCCATCCAAACCGCCGAGGAGATTCAAAAAACAGATTCCAAAAGCGCCCGCTGGATTGCTGCCGACGCCATACGGGAACTGACCAGTCAAGCGGTTCAACAAAGGCTACGGCGCTAACCGGGCCAAATACTCCTTAATAAATACTTGACACCACCTACGGGAGGAGAACGATGGGAGCAAAGATATAGCCGAGCAGGACTTTATCAGGCAAAAAGGGGTATAATGGCACCGTCAATGGAAGTGAGATGAAAGCTGAGATTATTTCTGTCGGCACCGAACTTCTTCTGGGCGAAATAACCGATACCAACACGCCCTTCATCGCCCGCCAGCTAGCCATGCTGGGCATAGACCTCTATTATACTTCTATCGTGGGCGACAACTGCGAAAGGCTGTTAGACGCTTTACGGCAGGCGTGGCAGCGGTCAGACCTTATTATCACCACCGGTGGTCTCGGGCCCACCCAGGACGACATCACCCGCGAGGTCATCGCCGAGTCTCTGGGAGAGACGATAGCTATAGACCCCGGCCTGAAGCAGTACATTACCGACTTTTTTGCCCGGCGTGGCCTGGAGATGCCCGAGAACAATATCAAGCAGGCGGCTATCATCCCTTCAGCCACGGCTATTATGAATCCCCTCGGCACCGCCCCGGGCTGGTGGGTGGAAAAAGATGGGCACATAATCGCCGCCTTGCCCGGCCCCCCGGGCGAGATACTGCCCATGTGGGAAAAGGAAGTGTTCCCCCGGCTGGAAAAAAGAAGCGACGGCATTATCCTCTCACGAACCATAAAAATCTGGGGGCTATCCGAAGCCAAGGTAGATGAACTGGCCGCTCCCTTTCTTTCCGTGCCCAATCCCACCGTAGCCACCTACGCCAAGACGGATGGCATACATCTGCGCATTACCGCCAAAGCCCCCGACAAGCGGACCGCCGGTAAAATGCTCGCCGAGCGTGAAAGCGACCGGCGAGCGGTACTGGGCGACTACATCTGGGGAGTTGACGAGGAAACACTGGAGAACGTGGTAGGGCAATCACTGGTCAGCCAGGGTCTGACGCTGGCCGTGGCTGAGTCCTTCACCGGGGGCCTTCTAGCCTATACCCTGGTCATGGCCCCGGAGAGTTCCAGCTTCTTTAAAGGCGGTATAATTATCACCGCCGATGATATTAAGACCGCCTGGGGACTCAAGCCGGAGCTGTCCTCTGGAAGAGTCGGTGCTGAAACCGCCGCCAAGATGGCATCCCTGGTACGAGCAAGACTGGAAGCCGATATCGGTATCGGCATAGAGCTATATACAGAGCCAGACGGCGGGACCAACATAGGCCGGGTATTTGTGGCCATTGACACCGGCCAGGGCGGTCAGAGCCTGGTGCAAAACTACTCCGGCAGACCCCGCCAGCTGGTCAGAAGGGCAGTGCAGCACGCCCTTTTCGACCTCAGAAACCTTCTCACCTCGCGATAGACTTCTCCTGAAATACTTAAAGATGAAGGTGGTGCTGGCAAGGCTTTCGATATCACCCATGAGAAGGGATTATCCTGATGTCTCTTAATACATCAGTAGCCGCGCCCTTAATATAGCTTTTGCCATACCCCACGTGTAGAGCCAGACATAGAAGGGTGAAAAAAGGGGGCAGACCTCAGATATTTACCCTTTATATGGCTCTACCTCGTCTTCGTGCAGGGCAATCTCGTTGCGGTTTTTCCCAACGCGCACGGTGTACAGATAAAAGACTTTACCCGCCTGTGGACTTAGCCAGTAGTAATCGGTCACCTCGCCAACCTGCCCCGCGTACGGTTCTATGGTGGAGTCTCTTGGTCCAGACTGCTCGCTGACCGGCCGTATTATAACCTTCTGCCCTACTTTACACTTGGGGTCCATTAAATTGCTCATAACAAATCGATTGGCGAATCATAATACCAAACGGCACATTTGTCAATACCCCAGAAGAAAATTTATAGCTGGTGCGCCTAGCTTGTGTGAAATAGTACCTTTTACTTGCCCTCAATGTAACTTTCGGGTCATTCCTTTTATTCATCGCTGGCTACAGACTGGAATATAGGGGATTATATACACCAGCCAAAAATTATAAACCGGCAATATATATCGCCAAAACCTATCAAAAAGGGGTGAAAGAGACACAAGTCTTGCCTCACTTGAACGGCGTTCAGAGGGAGGAATGAAGTGAAAGTTCTGCTCATTGAAGATAGCCAAGAAATAGTAAAAGCCGTCTCCCTCTCCTTCAAGCTTCGCTGGGCTGAGGCTATTTTCCTCTCCACCGACCAAGGAGACGATGGAATTGAACTGGTGAAGTCTGAGTCTCCAGACATCGTGCTGCTGGATATTAACCTGCCCGATATGAGTGGATTCGACGTGCTCGAGAGTATCCGGCTTTTCTCTGATGTCCCGGTTATTATCCTGACAGTCAGGGGGGAACAAATTGACGAACTGACCGGACTGGAGATGGGCGCCGACGACTATATAGTCAAACCTTTTGCCCCGGCGAATCTTTTAACACGCACCAGAGCGGTCCTGCGCCGCAGCGGAATCCGAGAAGTGGAAGCAGCCGGCCTGCCTCCGCTGGTTGCCGGAGACCTTACCATCAACTTCGACAACCACCAGATCCTTCGGGGTAGTGAGCAGACCAACCTGACCCCCACAGAGTATAAAGTTCTCTTTTGTTTAGCCCGCAATGAAGGTAAGACCGTGCCTCAAGATGTCATCAAACAGCAGGTATATGGCAGTGAATCGAGGTACGTTGACGGCGCTACCCTGAAGAGATTTATTTATCAGCTCCGCAATAAGCTGGGAAATACAGCCGACCAACCCCAATTAATCTTCAGCGAGCGCGGGGTGGGCTATCGTTTCGTCAGGCCCAAATAGCCACGCTATACCTCTGAGGAGACATACAGAAGCACCTTCAACCCGGCTTTTTCTTTAAACTGGGTCGTTCTCTGCATCCGTCCCAGGGATAAAGCAGTTAAGAATCCAGGCCAGTTCGGAATGGGCACTGATATGGGACTGATTCTCCCGCTTTTACGCTCGAACAGCCTAAATTACTTCCTGCCCGTGCACATCCTTAAGCAGATATCCGGCGGCCCCGGCTTCCAAAAGGGCAAAGACGTACTGGTCACACTCGTAACCCGTGCAAATCACCGGGCCGTAGGCTAAAACAACTACCCCTCCAGCC
>JAHJRU010000135.1 GCA_018830745.1 Chloroflexota bacterium | reverse complement strand
TCACAACCAGCGCCGGGAGATACAGTCCCATCTGCCAGAGATTCCCGGGCTTCCCTACCGCTGGGCAATGCCGCGGTTTTCGAACCGAGCACCGGATGGTAGCTCACAGAAAGGGCGAAAGGTCTGGCGCGCCCGCCAAGGTAATCATGGAATTTCTGGTGCTCATCGTAGAAGAGTTCATACCACTCCCGGGCAATGCCCTCAACATAGTCACCGCCATTCCCATATTTAGGAGCCTTCTTTAACCGGTGGCGAAGCTCCTCTTTCCCGTCAAAATTGGAGCGTAATGCCTCGGTTAATTCAGCCATGCTAAGCGACTTTTCCTCAAATACAAATGTGTTTATTGCCGCCAGTGAATCAGCTAAATCAATTACGCCTACCGGACCGCAACCGTCCATAGAATACCTGGCTCCGCCCTGCCCCATGCTTTTCCCGGTGGCGATGCAGTCATCCACTAATGCCGAGTTGAACGGCAGAGGTAAGAACTCGGCATTAAGGGCGTTAACCGTATATTGAAAATCTATCCTCAGGGGCATAAAATATTGGAGCTGTGCTTTGATTGCTTCGTGCAACTCGCTATAGGAGCGGAATTTAAGAGGATCCCCCGTCTGGGGACCTATCTGCTTGCCGCTCAACATGTCTTTACCATTATTCAGGGCAAGCTCCAGCATCTTGGGCAAGTTCAAAGCTCCGCCATGCATGGTATTGGCAGTATGCGAAAAACCCGCTTCGACACAGCCTATGATAGAGTAGTTCCGGGCGTCTTCCAGCGAAGCGCCATGTTCAATTAGCCCCTGGATATTGAGGTCATTGTTGAAGAATGCCGGCATCCCAATGCCGGTACTGACCAGCTCCGCCGCCTTCAGGAGAAGTTCCTCCGGCAGTCTGTCGTGGTACAATATTGAGAGGGTGGGCTGAATTGAGCGGACGCGCTTCTGGGCTTCCAGTACCAGATAGTCCATCTCATTGGTAGCATCTTCTCCGGATGGAGTAAGTCCGCCAAGGCTGATGTTCTGGAACATATTTCCCTGGTTCTGCTCAACCACCGCTCCGGGTAAAAATCTAATTAGCGTGACGAACTTCAGGAAAAGCAGCTCCAGAAGCTCGAGGGTTTCCTCTTCGGTGAGCTTGCCCTGTTCTTTGTCTTTCTGGTAGAGCGGGTACATATACTGGGAGAACCTGCCGGGGCATATACCCGGTCCCAGGTGCTCAATGCTTACCGCGAGCTGTATAAACCAGAAGGACTGTACCGCTTCGCAGAAGTCCCGTGCCGGATTAGCCGGGACATGGTAACAGGTGGCGGCAATTCTGTTTAATTCCTTCTTCCTCCGGTCATCCGTCTCCTTCTGTGCCATCTCTCCCGCTAGTGCGCCGTATCGTCGGGCAAAGGCAATGACGGCTTCACACGAAATAATCACGGCATTTAGAAATTCCGCCTGCCGGTACGCTTCCAGCGAGCATAGCGGCAGACTGTTCAATTTCTGTTTTGCCTCTTCTATTATCCCAGTCAACCCTATGTTCAGCACCTTACCGTAATCCGGACAGCATCTGCCCATGGGCGTGTGGGCTGTGTCAACCATTATCCCCGCATCCTGTAGCTCCTGATAACTTACTGTGGGGTGTTTTTGAGACCACGCCTCAACTGACCGGGAGAATGTATCCCGCCCCTTCCAGAAGTTAACGGTTTCCAGCAAGAGCTTGGCATCCGCCTCACTGATATTTCCTTTTCCCAGTGCGGTTCTGAAACTATCCGCTCCCTTCATCCAGTCACAGGAATTTTCAACAAAAGGCTGGACGCCGAGCTGGTACTCCGTTAACGTTCCCACTATTGGGTTATCATCAATGTAGATGGTGCGGTTATTCAAAATTTTCTCAAATGCTCTGGCTCGTCTCAGCACCGGGTTTTGCCCGTCAGTTTCACGGTAGGACTCCATCAGGTACTTGAGGCGCTCGCAGGATAATGTGACCTCACTCTGGAAAAGAGTTTCCTTAATTTTACTAACTCTATCACTGAGCAAAGATAATGCTTCCATGCCAATCTCCTGATAACTAGTATTCGGGGGAATGTACGTTAGTATACCTTCAATATATCAATCAAGTATTAGTCTGTCAATCCGGCTCATTGTAGAAGATAATCACAGGTAATATAGAGTAAGGGAAGTGAGTGCTATCCGTGCCGGGAAGCAGCTATTCGTCGATGACGGCACCTTCGTGCTACCGCTTCTACTCAGGCCAAAGGTCAGGTATGATATGAGCTAGCTCCAGCTTTCGCAACGTGTCCGGCAGTGGTTTGCCGCTAGCCCTGTCCCAGCCCATTTCTTTATAATAAATATCCAGCATCTGGTCTATTACCGGGGCAATGCACTCACCCTGATTGGGCCCGTCAGGTATAGGAGAGCTATATCGAGTCGAGGGTGCTTCCAAATCGGGCGTATAGCCGTGGCGGATATAAAAGGCGCGCAGCAGGTTTATGGTGCGCTCTCCCATCTGCATTGCTTCCTCCCAGGTAAAATCCCATCCGGTGGCGGCGTTGAGCATGCCTATGAGTAGCTCCGGCACCTCCCGGTTGGACTGGTGGCATATGCCCAGGGAATCGATAAAGGGGTTGACACCGGTTGCCTGGGCGGTCTGCACCGCCACTTCATCCGGAGAGAAAGGCGAGCTGGGTTCGATTATGCCCACGGCGCTGGAACGCGGCATGAGGTGTGCCTGGGTGCTGGCAGTATTGGAAACACAGTTATCCAGCAGGTATGCCCAGTTGCGCCGGTGGTCATGCCCCACCGGTGTAGTGCCGTTATTGGTATAAATCGCCATCTGCGTAGCCTCGCCGCCGATGCGCTGTGCCGCCCGCATAGCTCCCTCCGCCAGTGTATCACCGATATCTTCTCTAAGGGCTATCTTGTTGAGTAACCCCCGCACTGCTTCCACGTTGCCCCAGGTCAGCTCCAGACCACCGGTATCTTCTTTGCTGAGCAAACCCTTTTCATAGCACTCGAATGCCATACCCAGCACCCATCCCGCCTCGTTGCACTCCAGTCCAAGGCGGTCAACCTCATTGCTGAGGGCGGTGGCAGTCAGGCCGTTATAGATGCCTACCTGCGGTCCTACGGCAGCCAGACCCTCGTACTCCGGCTCTTCGCCCTCGGCACCTTCGTAGGGGCCTTCCGGGATGCGTATGATGTCACAGTGGTGCATCTGGCAAGCCCAGCAGGGATGATGTCGTACCAGAGTAAGGTTATCTCTGAGGAACTCCGGGCTATAGGTCTCCATTTGCTCCTCGGTCATCGGTGATACGGAGATGGTATAGTTCTTAATGGGAATGCCATTGGGGCGGTCAAGCTTGGCCAGCGCTCTCATTATCCATAATGTACCCCAGCGATATCCAGCGGGCCATCCGGACTCGCTTATAACGGTTTCAAACATCTGCTTACTCAGGGCAGAGAGCTTTTTTTCGTCGTAGATGGGGACTTTTCCTTTTCCCCGGGCTACGGCAATCGCCTTGAGATTCTTGGAGCCCATGACGGCGCCCGGCCCGCCATGGCCCGCCACGTGCCCGCGGTCGCCGACCACGGCGGCGAAGCGCACCAGGTTCTCCCCGGCTGGCCCAATACCAATGACGCTCATTGCCTGGGTGGCAAATCCCAGTTCATCCTTGATTAAGTCTTCGGTTTCCCAGGTATCTTTGCCGGTAAGATGGCTGCCATCTCTTATTTCCGCCTGGCCGTCATGTATGTATAGATAGCACAGGTTATCAGCCTTACCCTGGATGATTATGGCATCAAAGCCGGACATTCTCAGGAAAGCGCCGAAATAGCCATTAGCCTGGGTGGCTACTGGCCCTTCATTCATAGGACCTTTGGTGGTCACGTTAAAGGTTGCTGAGCCCATCACCCTGGTGCCGCCCAGTGGCCCGGAGCCAAAGATGATGCGGTTTTCCGGGTCAGACCATGGCACTCCTGGTGGGACTTCCTCGTAGAGAATCTTGGCTGCCAGGCCCATTCCGCCGAGGTATTTTCTGAGGACAGCCGGGTCTTCGTCTTCGATGCTTATTTGTCTCTGGCTAAGATTAACGCGCAGGATTTTACCGGTGTACCCGTATAGATGCTCCATTTTAATCCCCCCTTAGCTAGTAGCTATTATCCCAAATCCATATCTGTTAAATCAATGAATATGGAGAGACCTGAGGCTAAACCGCAATGTATTATTGCTGAGGTGGTGTGGTTTCTGGGGCCGCCCTAGTAACCCAGCCACATGAGGAATAGTCCGCGATACAGTTCGAGGTCAAGGAAAATTTCAAACATAACATAGATAGAGCTGGTGGCTAACACGGTGGATATTATAGAAGTAAGCCACCTGGCACCAAGTCGCTTCATATAGAAGAGAACAAATAGGGGGATGGATATGAGATAGCCAACCAGATAGATGGCCAGAAGAAAGCCGGCCACCCAGGACAGGTTAACCACATATCCGCGCCATGTCTCCTGAGCCATAAAACTTGTGTCTTTTTCACCGTGGCTTTCCGGTTTATCACCATAAAGCAATTCATGCCGCAGTCCTATGGCTGCCAGAAGAAGAATGATACCCCCGATTGCTACCGGCAGCAGTCTGGACTGAAAGGTTGGAATCTCAGTAAATGACCAGACTAGTACGAATAGCGAAATGGCCACCAGAATGATATAAATGTAACCGTTACCGCCGAGTTTCAACCCATGCTCAGCCCTCTTCGGTGACTCGCTGACTCCTCTGCGGTGCCGGATGATATCCTTTATCGGCCCGAAGGCGATAACGGCAATGGTGATAGCGATGAGGGCCAAACTTATCGGTCTTACAAAGAACAGCGGGCCGTCTGCCTTAAGGGCGATAAAGAAGAACTTTTCGAAGATGGGCCCCAGAATAAAGCCCAGTAACAGCGCCGGGCGGTTGAAATCAAACCTCCTCATCGCCAGTCCCACCACGCCGAAGATGAGCGCTACCAGGACATCATTGTACAGCCTGTGGTACCCATAAGCACCGGTAAGGGCCAGAACCAGAACTATGGGAACCAGGATGTGACCGGGAATAAAAGCTACCCGGGACAGGTGGGGAGCCAGCGGGAGACAGATG
>JAHJRU010000134.1 GCA_018830745.1 Chloroflexota bacterium | reverse complement strand
CCTCGATGCCACCAGCTCCGACGGCACCAAATTGAAGGTCTACGACATCGTGGAACTGGTTCAGCAGGCTATCTAAACTGGTGATTCACCCCTGACACATCCTATGATTGACGGCCGAGAGATAGTCTATAGATACCGCTGGGTGATAATGGGGGTCCTCTGGATCGCCTACATCGTTGTCTACGCCTACCGGCTCAGCATAGGCCCACTATCCCCCTTCATCAAGGAAGAACTCGCCCTGGACCACACCCAAATAGGGTGGATTATGTCAGCCGGTACCTTTGGTTACATGTTGAGCATATTCCCCGCCGGATGGGCCACCGACCGCATCGGCGTACGCTGGCTGCTGGTTTTTGGAGAGGTGGTGGGGGGTACCTTCCTGCTGGGAATGTTCCTGACTCCTACCTATTCCACCGCGCTGGTTGTTATGGCCCTCGCCGGATTTGGCGGCGGATGTCTGTTGCCCGCCACCACCAAGGGTGTCATGCTGTGGTTTCCCGCAAGGGAGAGAGCCACCGTTATGGGACTCAAACAAACGGCCGTCAACGTGGGGGGCATGGTCGCCGCCTTGACGATGCCAACGGTAGCCATACTTTTTGGCTGGCATACCGCCTTTCTCTTTCTGGGCATTCTGGCCATACTGATTGGTATCATTTCCTTCATGCTATACCGGGACCCGGCTGCGCCAGCGGCACCTCCATCAGAAAATAATGCCACCCTCATAGAAGACAGCACCCCACCGGTGAAACAGTCCCAGTTTGCGGTTCTCAAGAACCGGCATATATGGCTGTTGGCGGTGGCCGGGTTCACTCTATTGATAACCGAGTTCGCGGTTATCACCCACCTGGTACTTTACCTGACCGAAGAGGTGCTCCTGCCAGTGAGAACTGCCGGTTTCATCCTGGCCGTTGTCGAGGCGGGCGGTATTCTGGGCAAGCCCGGCAGTGGCTTCCTCAGTGACCGGGTATTTGGCAGCCGGCGAAGTGTTTATCTCCTGTGGGCTGGTGGTGCCAGTGCCATGAGTCTCATGGTAGCCCTCTGGGGACAAAGTCTATCATGGGTGCTGTACCCCGTGCTTTTCATTCTGGGAGTTACCTCAATCGGCTGGGGCGGCATTCATCTTACCCTGCTCGCCGAGATGGCCGGTAAAGAAAGGGTGGGCACGGCTACCGGCGCGGTTCTGGCGGTTACCATGATAGGCGGTGTACTCGGGCCAATAATCTTTGGCTACATTGTAGACCTCACCGGCACTTACCAGATGGCCTGGTTAGCCATGGCCGCCTCGGCCGCCATTTCCGTATTAGCCGTCTTTTTTGTGCAAGAAAACAGGCGGCTCGCTTAGCTATTTATTCTGTGGAGTGAGTTCTGCCAGGCGGTCAAGCACCCTCTTTAGAGCATCCAGTTCTCGTCCATACCCTGTCCAGTCACCATCTTTAAGGTGCTGCTGCGCCCGGTCATAGTGCTCCTGAGCCTCCGCTATAAGACCGGCTATGTCAGCGGCTACCGACTCCTTCGGCTCGGTTGGGGCAGGTGGCGTGACCGTAGGGGGCTGCGGTTCAGCGGGTAAAGGCACTACACCAAAGACGGCGGCGAGGCTCTCCCTCAGAGTGGGTTTCATGGCTATCTGGTCACCGACGGCTACAATAACCCGCTTCAGCTCGGGAAGTCCACCAGCCTCTGCCTGGAGAAAGACCGGCTCCACATATATCTTGGAATCACCCAGAGGAATCAGCAGCAGGTTGCCACGGATAACCCGGGAACCACCCCGACCCCACAGGGCAAACTGCTCGGTGATGACGGTATCCTGCTGAATTCGGTTTTCCATCTGGCTGGGTCCGTAAACCAGACGTTCCTTGGGGAAGCGGTAAGCCAGCAGCTTGCCGTAGTTATCTCCATCGCAACGGGCGGCCAGCCAGCCAATGGCATTGTTCTTATTTACCGGCGTGAAGGGTAACATAAGCAGGAACTCCTCCATCTCCTCACCGGGCAGGCGCATGATGATATAGTAGGGCTCTACCAGCTGCTCACTGCCGGCATAGACCTCCTTGGGCACGGACCAGAGGTCTTCCTTGTTGTAAAAGACACGGGCATCCTGCATATGGTAGGTCTGGTAAACCGCAGCCTGGATATCAAACATGCCCTCCGGATAGCGGATATGCGCCCGCAAGGACTCAGTCATCTCCTCCCCGGAGACGAAGAGGTCGGGGAAGATGGCTTGATAGGTCCGTATCAGGGCATCCTCCGGTTCGGTGACATAGAAGGTCACGTCACCGTTGTAGGCATCGATAACCGCCTTAACGCTGTTACGAATATAGTTGGGGCCACGGCCAAGCGGTTCGGAATAGGGGTAACGATTTGTAGTGGTATAGGCATCCTGTATCCAGAACAACCTTCCGTCCATCAGCACCAGGTAGGGGTCACTGTCCAGCTCCAGGAATGGTGCCAGGCGGTTTACCCGCTGTTGAATATTACGATAGTAGAGTATCCGGCTTTCCGCCGTAATCTCACTGCTTATAAGGATATTGAAGTCTTCAAACTCCCAGGCATAGACCACCCGGCGAAGGAAACTGCCGATGCTGACACCACCTTTACCCTGATACTCACCATAGACATTCTCATTGCCCTTGGGATAGTCGAATTCCTGCGTATTGGTCCTCACAATGACGTAATCGTTGGTCTTTTCCCCGAAGTATATCTGCGGACGCTCTATCATGAGGTCGCTGCTGGGCGGTATATCCTTTATCAGCAGCACCGGCAGCCCCTCAGTGGTAACCTCGTTCACCGGGCTCATGGCCAGACCGTAGCCATGAGTAAATTGCAGTCGCCGGTTAACCCAGGTCTGCGCCTCCCCGGCCAATTTCTCCGCCGACATTTCGCGCGCCGACAGCATAACCTGACGGTAATCGCCATCAATGGTATAGCGGTCAATATCAACATCATTGAAATCATAATAAAGTCTTATGGACTGAAGCTGATTATAGGTGTCCTTCAACGGACGCGGGTCCCAAAGCCTGATGTTATTGATGGTCACCTCATTGGCGGCAAAATCCTCGCTGGTGGGCAAATCCTCAGCCGGAAATAACTGCTCCTCAATCCGGCTCAGCCCAAAGGCTTCCCTGGTATATTCGATATTATATTCAATGTATGGCTTCTCTCGAGCCAGCTCACTGGGCTCCACCTGGAAGCGCTGTACCAGGCTGGGGAAAATCCCCCCCACTATTATGGAAATGGCTATCCAGCCACCGATACCGTAAAGGGGCCAGCGGGTATTGCGCTGGAATATCGAAACTACAATGACCCCCATAAAAATTACCACCGTCACCAGCAGAATCCACTGGGCGGGCAACTTGGCATGCATATCGGCATAGCTGGCGCCGAAAACCACCCCGCGCGGGGAGAAGACCAGCTCCCAGATGCTCAGGCGGTAACCCCAGGCGAATAGACCCAGAATAGCTATAAACAGTCCCCCGATATGAGCCAGAACCGGCCGGTCGAGGTCAAAGCGCATCCGCTGCGCGGTGTAGCTGAGCAGATACATCCCGGCCACGCCCAGAAGGGTGATTATCAACGCCCCCATGAACCAGCCACGCACCATCTGCTGAAAAGGCAGGGAGAAAACGTAGAAACCGACCTCCTCATTAAAAACCGGGTCAGTGACACCAAAGGGCTGCCCGTTGAGGAAACGAAGCACTACCAGCCAGCTACCCTGAGCCACCAGCCCGAAGATTAGACTGAGAAAAGCCGTGCCCAGGAGAACAACCCACTGGAATATGCGCTGAACCGGGCGCATGATACTCCAAGGCCAAAAACTTGACGCGCTTTTGGGAACCAAACGTGTTGCCAGCACTAAATTTCCCAGGAACAAGACGGCAAAGACCAAAGCCGCTATGAAGAACACCGCCAGCCTGGTCTTCAGGATAGTGGTGAAGACACTGCCGTAATCCAGACTGCTGAACCAGAGCCAGTCGGTATAGAATCCCTTGGTTACGCTTAAGAGAATAAACAGGGCTAAAACACCACCGAGTATGAAGAATATGGTTGCCGTTCCCCTGCTGACCGTTGGCGGCGCCGTCTCTTTGCCCTTATCCTCTGGAAACCAGCGTTGCCAGTCTCGACCAAATTGACTCATTTCTCTCACCCCCAAGCCCGGCTAAATCAATGCCAGCCAAACTTTCTTTCTCCAACCTCTAAGGAGATTTTAACACAGGAACCGAGGCAAACTCCACAGTGACCTGTTGCGAAACTCGGTGGAAGTGATAGAATTGATGGCATGGACAGCCAGCAAATCAAAACGACCAAAGGGTTTTGGTGGGAATGTTTCAAATTTGCATTTCGTGGGGGTCTCCGTTTTGCAAGTGGTATCGCCTTATTCTTACTCATCGCTTTGGGCATTGTCAGTTTGGCTAATCCCGCATGGTGGCAGAAATTACTTGATTTTAAATGGGGGTGGCTCGTGAATGACTTCGCTTGGCTACTACCGTTAGGTGCGTTTGTCACTATAGTTGGGATTGTCATGTGGAAAAGACCCTACAATCTATACAAAGAAAAGGCTGATAAAGTAGGGGATTTGGAGTTACAGCATATTGAGTTGATTGTTGAAAACACCGACCAATTCGTAAAGCCTAGATTATCAGGAATTATGGTCTGTATGGTGGGTGTCAAAGCTACTTCAATGAAGACAGTAAATGATGTGCGTGTGTTTCTAACTCATATTAATGGTAAGAGAAACTCTAATAGTGGTTCTCCACTTAATCCCGCAGAGAGCCGATTTGGAGAGTCTCCAAATTTCAATGTGAATCCTGGTGAAGTGACAAAATTCATTGAAGTAGTCAGCTGGAATCCCCGAGAAAAAAACAAGTTAGGAATTCATTACTATACGAACTATCAAGAGCATATGCATGCACAGCAGTTCAAGCTTGAAAAGATAACCGACCAAAACATTGTTCGTTCTGAAATTGATATTGAAAAGCAAAAGGCTAATACGCTCACCTTGTGTGTTACTGGGCAAAATATGAAGGCGGTTTCAAGGGATTTTGTTGTAGAAGTTAGAGATGAAGAATTGCTGTTTTACCCAGCATGAACACATTGCCTAACAGAAGATGTTTGATTACTTACAGCACTATGCAAAGCTTGGGTATTGACAGCCCCGTCAATGAGGGCTAAATTGAAGTAATCCAACTGGTTCATAAATAACGAACACTCTGCCGGCCAAGGAGGCTATATGAAACGCATTGCAGTAATAACCAGCGGGGGCGATGCCCCCGGTATGAACGCCGCCATAAGAGCCGTAGTGCGGACGGGGCTGGACAAGGGCTGGGATATTATCGGTGTCCGTCACGGTTATGTTGGTCTTTGCTCCGACAATGTAATACCGCTGGAGGCTCGGGATGTAGGTGGCATCCTGCAACAGGGCGGCACCATGCTGGGCAGCAGCCGCTGTCCCGAATTCATGACCGAGGAGGGTCGCCTCAAAGCACTGAGGACGCTGCGCCAGCACAGCATTGATGCCCTGGTCGTTATCGGAGGTAATGGCTCCCAGACGGGAGCCCACGCCCTGTCCCAGATGGACTTCCCGGTCGTTGGTATTGCTTCCACCATAGACAACGACCTCTACGGCTCGGAAATAACCATTGGGGTGGACACTGCCTTAAACATCGCCCTGGATGCCATAGACCGGCTGAAAGTCACCGCCTCATCCCACCAGCGAGCCTTTATCGTCGAGGTCATGGGCCGTGACTGCGGCTACCTCGCCCTGATGGCTGGTATCGCCGGCGGTGCCGAGGTCATAGTCATACCAGAGGTAGAGACAGACCCCGAAGCCATGGCAGCCGAACTACGCGCTGCCTATGGACGAGGTAAAGCTCACGGGATAATTGTCGTGGCTGAAGGTGCCGAGTATAATGCCGAAAAGCTGTCTCACTACTTCGAAAAGCATCGCGGCCGCCTGGGCTTTGAATTAAGGGCAACCATCCTCGGCCATGTACAGAGAGGCGGCGAACCTACTGCCTACGACCGATTGCTCGGCACCCGGCTGGGAGCCGCCGCCACTGATTACCTGGTCAAGGGGGAACACGGGATATTGCTGGGCCTGGTCAAAGGTGCCATTGGTGCCACACCGCTGGCTGAAGCAGTTAGCCGCAAGAAAAAACTGGACCTGAGGTTGTTGGAACTGGCCCGCGTATTAGCCAAATAAACCCTAATGTGGCTACATGAAAATCTACAGTTGCGTATAAAGAACGATTGACAGGCTCCAGTAGACCACAACCGTGTACACTCCCACAAAGGACGTGGTGCATATCAAGGATAATTTGGCGTTGTTTCTGCCTATATAAGACAGACATACCGCAGCTAAAAACACGCCTAATAGCTTTATAGGCAAAAACATGTCATCGCCTATCCATGTCTGCAACAAAGGATTCCCTTCGCGAGCCGCCCCGTTAGTTATGAGAAACTCGCTTATTATGCCATCGGCGACGACCAGGGCAATTAACGTTCCCAAAAGTACCTTGAACAGTCGACTCTCTTGGGACTGAATTGCGGAGTTAATCAAATGGCACCTCTATTCTTTTTCGCCTTCTCTACTGGCGCAACCACGCCGGGATTCGTATCTAAACCAACTCGGCATGCAACTGCCCCTCTTCTCGCTTTCCGGCAAATCCGCCTAAACTGAGCCACCCCTTTCGTACCGCCAATACTACCGCCTGCGTGCGGTCATTGGCGTCCAGCTTACGCAGGATAGAAGTCAGGTGGTTCTTAATTGTCTGCGCACTGAGTTCAAGGATAATGGCAATACGCTTGTTGGCATAACCGTTGGCCACATACCCCAGGATTTCTAACTCTCGCGGGCTAAGCGGTGTTAACAGCGCTCCTCTGTCTCTCAGAGCCATATGCCGAAACAGATTAATTACTTCAAGAGCGGTGTTCGGTCTATCCAATAAATTCAAATCTATGGGACGCTCCCCCCGACCAACGCGTAACAGGATATCAACCAGCTCACCGGGTATAATATTTCTACCCACTAAAGCGGCTGCGCCAGACTTGACAGCCTGAAAAAGCTGGTCGTCGTTGGGTGAAGAAGACAGCGCCACCACCGCCACGCCCGGATAGCGTACGGCAATTTGCCGCACAATGCCAAATCCGTCCCGGGAGAAAGGAGTAACCTCTACCAATGCCACATCCGGCGAAAGGCTCCCCACGATATTACAGACATCCTGGGTAAGATCGCACTCCCCTATCACCTCAATGTGGCTGTACGGTGATAAGACCTGACGAAGCCCCTGACGAAAAATAGGTTGATTGTCAGCTATAAAGACTGTCAACTGTTTCATTTTGTTTACAGTTATCCGGCTAAGTTACTGGCAACCCTTAGTGGAATATAGACCCACTATATAATTCCACCGCGTCGGGCTGCATCAATAGAAGTATTCAATTCACTACAGGAAATCACCCAAACTATACCAGGGAAATCCCTTACTTT
>JAHJRU010000133.1 GCA_018830745.1 Chloroflexota bacterium | reverse complement strand
CGCATTGGCAACCTCTTATTCGGCATAGACCCTCCTTAAAGAGATTCTATGCCCTTAGTTGCCCCAGCGTCGCCCGCTTACCCCTGGTTAGGACTACCCGCTTGTCAGGTAGACTCCGTCACCCCGGCCAATTTGCTCCGAAATCCGCAAGCAGTCTGGTGATTTCACCCTGTAAAAACTCGTATATGGTGCGAACCCGGACCTGCCCCTCTTCATGAGGATACACATCGCCAGGGTATGGTTCTCCTTCTTCATAAACCAGGAGGGCGGGGACTTCTCTCCCGAAATAACAGCCGCTGCGCCGGCGGGTACCAAATACCCGTCTGATACCAAATTTCTGGTGTACCGATGGGACTACAGCGCTTTGATAAGCTGTATATAGCGCATCATCAGATAAGGAATCGGTATCAATGACTTCACTGCTGATGCCCTTCTTTTTAAGCTGTTGCAGCAGGTTCGTAACCTCGTAGAACTGTTTATTGAAGGGAACATCGATGAGCTTATGTTTGGTGCTCCAGTATAGCTTCAGTTTCATTGACTACTACCCCCTCTCCCTCCCCATCATATCACAGTGCCATTATATGTTAAAAGTACTGATCCTATTTTACTTCCTCTCACCCTTCCTCATTGCCATAATGGCTTTCACCCCCTGCAGGTTTATGCCTTCTTCCTCCAGTTTGGCTATGCCCTTGATAAGACCAATCTCCGTATCTGAATATCGCCTCTGCCCTGCCCTGGACCTGTGAGGTCTAAGCAGCCCGGCTTTTTCAAACCTCCTGATTCGATAGGCTTCTACATTGGTCAGCATTACCGCCACCGACATAGTGTATTTACCAATCTCCTCCCCCTTATTAACATCAGATAGCTCACGTGTTTCTCTGAGTGATTTGGCCATGCAGGAATACCCCTTTCACTTTAAACAAGAACGCTGAGTCAGGACGGACATGCCCCTCACATAATATAATAGCGTTGGTAGCTCTATTTGTCAATGCACTGTATAAAAATAACCATCATAAATGCTTTTTATCAACATATTTTATAATTAGTATAGTCCAAATACTTGACAAATAGTGTTAACTATGGTAACAATATGGTCAGTAATACTAAGAACTTATTTAACACCAGAATTAAGGGGAGAAAACCTTTATATAACTGCAACCAGGGAGGTGCGATAATGTGGAACTTGAAGTCCTGTCCACGATGTGGAGGTGACCTGTTTCCTGACTGGGCACAGCATGTTTGGTATGATACCTGCCTCCAGTGCGGCTATGACCGCATCCGGCAAGAAATTGTTGACGTAGATGAAAAAGCCCATAAGAACAGCCTCAAGCGGGCCGAGAAAAAAGCTTTGGTTAGCGCCACCATCTAAAGATGCGGTTATAGTACATATTACCCCAGACCAGCGATGAAATATCTGGCTAGTCTACAATGTAAAGACGGGTTCCACCGGACGTAATCGCTTGGTCATTAATTCGATTTCAGCCTCATGAACCAGTTTGCTTTTATATCATTGTTTTTGCTATGGTGAAATCAAGACCATGAATGAGGCGATAAAATGGACAAAGAAAAAGTCAGGGATTTTGCTCTGGGTTTAGGTGTGGATACAGTTGGCTTCGCTTCGATTGACGATTATCAAAGCCCCCTCTCCCCCGACCCCAGGCAGATATTACCCGGTGTACGCTCTATGGTGGTATTTGGCTTTAAGGAGCTTGAGGGTGCCCTCGACAGTGAAAATCCCCGGGTGGGAACGGTCAACCGTCTGGGTGTGCTGGACCTTTGCTGGAGCACCGCCTTCCGGTTAGGGCGTTTCCTGGAAAAGGAGACCAGAACTAAAGCTGCCCCGGTGGCTCCTTCGTTCCCGTTACCGATGGATTATGAGACCAAGGGCATGGTTGCAGATGTATCCATGAGACACGCGGCGGTGGCTGCTGGCCTGAGTGCCTTTGGACGTCATAACCTGGTAATACATCCGGAGCTGGGAACGGGGGTATTCTATGCCGCCGTGCTGTCCGAACTGCCCTTTGAGTCAGACCCGAAAATTGAAGAGGAATTGTGCGATGACTGCCGACTCTGTGTTGAGGTTTGCCCGGCCAATGCGCTGGAAGAGGCAGGCAAGACGGATACCATAAAGTGCCTGCTTACAGTGCAACCCAAGGGTGTCAGTGCCGTTATTCGATACTTTACGCAGATGCTGGACAAACCTAAGGAAGAGCAGATAAAGATGATTAAAGACCCATTTTTCTGGGACCTGTATCAGACATCGTTTATTGGCTATACCTACGGGTGCTTCAAGTGTATTTCCGTCTGTCCCATCGGGCGTTAGCGGTCAGGGGGATTCCAGGATTACCGTCTTGATGCAGTTCAGACCGATTTTGCGGCAGGCTCTCCAGCGCTTTTCTCCGTCGACGATTTGAAACCAGCATTCGACCAGTTCAACGGTGATAGGCTCCTGAACTCCCCGCAATCTGATATCCTCACATAGACTGATGATGTCTTTCTCCTGGCAAACGAGCCGATGGTTGGGGCGAATGCGGTGGATTTCTATCTCACGTATTTCTGCTGTCATGGTTATCGCCTCCACGTTGCTTAGCCGAACTTATGGCTGATGCCGAAACCGCCCCTGGGGAAACGCCACTCCACATTCAAGTGGGGACAGCCGATGCGGCAGGAACCGCACTCCAGACAACCCTCGTAGTTGACACTGATGCGGTCTCCCTCCCGCCGGTAGACATTGGCCGGACAGAGGTACAGGCAAGGCTGGTCCGGACACTCCGCCATACATTTTTCACCATCGATTATCCGGAGATGGCTTTCATCGGCGACCTTAAACCGGTCCAGAAACAGTTTATCCTCTATCTTCATGCTCATTTTACTGCCCTCCACCCCTGCCACAGGAGGCGAAGCAATTTTAAGACAGGCATTCCCCGCCGAAAGTTCCTGGATATTATCTTCTGCTTTTCTTTCTTGCTGACACCGTTCACGGTAATCATCTCCCGGCCAGCCGAGGTTGCCAGACGAGGCAGCTGGTCGAAAAGCTCCTTGTGGTGATAGAAAAAGCCGCCCAGCTTACGGTATTTCTTCAGGTCCTTGAGGATATACGAATCCGCCAGCTTCTTGCCGTAACCTGCTAAGCCTGTCCTGGACACATCATTTCGACTGAGAGCTTCGATGATGGTTTCAGCCGCCATCTTACCTGATGCCATAGCCAGATTATTGCCCTCCCGGTGCAGACCGTTAAATAGCATGGCCGAGTCGCCGGCAATGAGGTATCCATCGCCGTAGAGTTCGGGAATAGCGTCATAACCCCCTTCGGTCAACCAGTGAGCCACGTATTCCAGGGGTCTGCCATCGGCAATAAGTGGGGCTACCATGGGGTGTTCCTTGAAGGCTTCCAGCAGCTCATACGGTTTAAGCTTATAATCAGCAAAATCAGCCAGATTGGCTCCCAGTCCCAGGGAAATAGAACTGCGGTTGGTATAAATAATGCCCACCGAGTCCATGCCGCCAGCGATAGCTCCCAGCACCTCGGTGGTAACCCCGTCTCCGCTGGAGACGCCGAACCGCTGTTCAATGACCTCGGCGGGGAGTTCGATGACTTCTTTGACGGCTAAAGCCACCTCTTCCGGTTTGGGTTCGGAGCGGAAGCCGGTAAGAGCCGCCAGTGGCGAGTTTATGCCATCGGCCAGCAGGGTAACCTTTGCCCGGACCTCTCCATCCTCCCTTCCGGTAAGCACGCCGGTTACGTCACCTCTTTCACTCCGCAGCAGGTCGACCACCACCGTGCCCGGGACTACCAGGGCGCCTTTCTGACGTGCCTGCTCGGCGTACCACCGGTCGAATTTAGCCCGGCTCACGGTAAAAGCATTATGCTTTCGGTCGGTGGCAAATATGCTGTCGCGGTAGCCTAAACTGTAGCCGGCATCCCGGGATAGATACCATATGCGGGATTCAACTATATTCCTCTCTATGGGGCAATTGCGCTCGACGTAGTCCGGAATTATCCGGGCCAGGTCGTGGCCATATAGCACCCCTCCGGAAACGTTCTTGGCTCCCGGATATTCACCCCGCTCCAATACAATGGTCTTAATGCCGGCATCAGCCAGAACGCAAGCGGCTGAGATACCCGCAGGGCCAGCCCCGACTATGGCTACGTCAAAGGCTTCTTTCACGGCTTGCTCCCTTTCACCCGGGCTTCAATGCCCTGGATTATCTCCGGCACTATCTCCGCATAGTCACCGATGATAGCATAATCGGCAATTTGGACCATTGGGGCGTGGCGGTCGGAATTGATGGCAATTATCTTTTCCGTGCCCTGCATGCCAACCAGGTGCTGGACTGCTCCTGATACCCCTACCCCGATATATATTTTAGGAGCTACTGTTTTGCCGGTCTGCCCTACCTGCCTGACATACGGGAGAAGCCCGCTTTCCACCACTGGCCGGGAGCAGGCTATGGTCCCTCCCATCAGTTGGGCCAGTTGCTCCAGCATCGGCAGGTGCTGGCTGTCACAGGCGCCTTTGCCTACTACCACCAGGACCGGTGCCTGGTTAATATCCTCGCCGCCGACATCAGCGGCTTTGGGTATGAAATCGATAATCCGTGGCAGTGTCCCATCTGGAGCCTCGAATTCAAGTCGGTGTATCTCGCCCTGACGGCTGGAATCCTTCTGAGGCAGTTTCATTACTTTGGGCCTCACCGTGCTCATCTGGGGGCGGTGGTTACGGCAGAAAATGGTGGCCATGATATTACCGCCAAAAGTGGGGCGGGTCATGAGCAACAGCCGTTCCTGGAGGTCTATATCCAGGCCGGTGCAATCGGCGGTTAGTCCGGTTTCCAGCTGCGTAGCCACCACGCTGGCCAGGTCCCTGCCCAGAGGGGTCGCCCCCAGCAGCAGTATTTCCGGCTTAGCCTGCCGGCATAGCTGAACCAGAGCCTTTCCGTATGTTTGGGGCAGATATGACCCCAGGATGGGGTTATCAATCATATGGACGATATCACACCCATATGAAATGGCCTCCTGCGCCACCGACTCCACTCCCGTTCCGGGCAGGAATCCCAGTACCCTGGTGCCCAGCTTTTCCGCCAGTTCCCTGGCTTTCCCTACCAGCTCCCAGGCTACTTCGGCACCATGGCCATCCCGGGCCTCGATAAACACCGCCACGCCCTGATACTCATCCAGCGCGCTCGGCCTTGGCACAGCGCCGGCCACCTTTTTCTTCCTGGGCTTTTCAAAGATGACCGCTGCCGTGGGGCAGATATCAAAGCATTTACCGCACCCGATACAGGGTTCCGGATCTATTTTGGCTACTGCACCCTCCATTGTTATGACGTTGACGGGGCACTCAGCCACGCATAGCTGGCAGCCGATACACTTATCGGGTATTATTTCGGCGATTTCTTTACCTTTGCTGTTCTTGGGCATGGCTATCCTTTGTCAACGCTCCATAATTCGTCCAGTATCTCATGCTCCTTTTCGAAGAAAACGTCAAGGAAGTCGGCTATAGCCTGGTCTTTGTTTTCGGCACTGTCGAATAGCAGCCCGCCTGTCCGTGCCGGCGGGGCAAAGATTTCCTTTACCCAGGTGGGTGACCCCTTCAACCCCAAACTCTCTGGCGAACCCTTTATATCATCCGCTCCCCATGTCGGCACTTCCTGGATTAGCGACCGCACCAGCTCGGGCAGCGAGGCATACCCGGGGCTGGCGGCTTCCAGTTCCACCGTCAGCAGTGCCGGCAGGGTGCCCTCGATTATTTCACTGCCGTTTTCAACTTCCCGGCGGACGGTTATAGTGTTCTTTTCGAGGTCTACGCCAATAACTTCTGAAACATAGGTAAACTGGTGGTAGCCCAACCGGGTGGCAGTCCCTGGACCGGTCTGCGCCGTATCCCCGTCAATGGCTTGTTTTCCACAGACAACCAGGTCTACCGTCTCGTCCGTGGCAATCCGTGATATGGCTTGCGCCAGAGTATAGCTGGTAGCCAGTGTGTCAGCCCCGGCGAAGGCTCTATCTGACAGCAGGATGGCTTTATCTGCCCCCAGTGCCAGGCATTCCCGCAGGGCGGATTCCGTCTGGGGTGGCCCCATGGAGATAACCGTTACCTTGCCACTATACCTCTCAGCTAGCCGTACCGCCATCTCCACGGCTACCAGGTCATAGGGATTGCAGATTGATTCTACCCCGGAGCGAATTAACGTATTGGTATCCGGGTCTATCTTCACCTGAGCCGTGTCCGGCACCTGCTTGATACAACAGACAATATTCATTGCTGGCTCTTCGTCCTTTGCCAGAACATTATAGAGTGGAAGTTTTCAGGAAGCAACTTTTCTGTGTGAATACCTCCTTGAAATCTGGGCGTGATGAGACTATACTGAATGCAACCGATGAAGATTGTACGCTTCGCCATTGATAGCAAGACTCGATATGGCATCTT
>JAHJRU010000132.1 GCA_018830745.1 Chloroflexota bacterium | reverse complement strand
GGTTGAACCAAATTGACCGACGGTGTTGGGCAGCTTGCCGTCTTTGAGCCACTGGGCAATATTCTTGCCCACCATACCCGGAATCATTAGAGCCCGCCCCATGCATACTGCCTTGACGAAGGGGGCACCGAGAGCCAGCGCTTTGAATACGCCGTCCTCGCTGCTGAAACCGCCGGCAAAAGCGATATCAGGCACTCTCTCGCCCTTGGCGGCCAGCTTCTGGCAGAACTCGTAGGCGGCGGCGTGCAGGTAGAGACTGGGCATACCCCATTCCTCCATCATCCGCCAGGGGCTCATACCGGTGCCACCCGGCGCACCGTCTATCGTCAGCAGGTCGATTTTAGCTTTAGAGCCCCACTTGATAGCCATAGCCAGCTCGCGCAGACCGTAGGCGCCGGTTTTCAGGGTGACGCGCTTGAAGCCCAAATCCCGCAGGCGCTGGACTTCGGCGTAGAAACCATCTTCATCGATAAAGCCAAGTCGACTGTGGCGTTCAAATTCCTTAATCGACCCGTCCTTGAAAGCATGCAGGGCGACAGGATTGGATGGGTCAGGGGTGACGATGTAGCCGCGCTTCTGGAGTTCTAAGGCTCGCTCTATACTGTTGACCTTGATTTCACCACCGATACATTTGGCGCCCTGTCCCCACTTTAGTTCAATGGTGTCCAGGCCGTGCTTCTGGCTGACGTATTCCGCTACGCCCAGTCTGGTATCCTCCACATTCATCTGGACCAGGATTTCACCGAATCCCTGGTGATAGCGTCGATATATCTCAATTCTTCGGTCCATGTCCGGTGCCGAAGCAATTTTGCCGTTCTTATCTAGTTCCAGCTGTGGGTCGATGCCGCATACATTTTCGCCGCAGACCAGCGTAACTCCACTGATGGCGGCGCCAACAGCAAAGTGCTCCCAGTTCTTGCGGGCTATCTCGGTGGAACCCAGGGCTCCGGTGAAGATGGGAACCTTCATCTTGACCTTGATGTCCCAGCCATACTCTGTTTCGGTGTTCACCGAGGGGAAAGTAGCCGTATCGGGGTCACCGACGACGCCGGGGGGTAGCCCCTCGGCACCCAGGGCATATCCCTGGATATTGAGGTGGGAATAATCAACCGGATAATTCTTGTCGCCTCCGGCGGTAATTTCACCGAAGGGTCCGGGGTAGATTAGTTCCCGCCCGCGGAAGGTTGCCTTGAAGACTTCACAGTTGCCGGTGCAGCCATCTAGGCAGCGGGTGCAGATACCGCTCATAGGCGATACGCTGCGAGAACGGTTGGCTGTTCTGGTGGCTTCGTTGGCGTTTGGTTGTTGTAGGTTCACTCTTGCATACTCCTTTTCTAACGTTTTTCCTAAATATTTACCGGTATACCTTTTTCCTTAAGGTATTGCTTTGCCTGTGGTATGGAGATTTCTCCGAAGTGGAATATGGTGGCAGCCAGTACCGCTGATGCCTTGCCTTCTACTACTGCCTGGTAAAGGTGCTCCAGTGTGCCGGCACCTCCGGAAGCCGTCACCGGTATGGTTACCGCTTCAGCTACGGCTCTGGTCATTTCCAGGTCATAGCCTTCCTTCGTGCCATCACCATCCTTGCTGGTGAGCAATATCTCTCCGCCACCCAGCTCCTCCACGCGCTTTGCCCATTCTACAATCTCCAGTCCGGTGCCCTCGGTGCCGCTTTTTATCACCACTTCAAGTCTGGGCAAGTTGCTGCCCGGCGGGTTTTTCCGTCCGTCAATGGCAACCACCAGCCGCTCTTTACCGAACTCTTTGGCTGCTTCTTTTATCAGTTCCGGCGTTTTAACGGCGGCGGTATTTATGGATACTTTATCCACACCGATGTCAATCAGCGCCCTCATGTCCTCGATGCTGCTTATGCCGCCGCCCACGGCAAAGGGAATGGTAACCACATCGCATACCTTTTTAACCCATTCGAGCCTGGTTTTCCTGTTCTCCACCGTGGCGAAGATGTCGAGGAAGACCAGCTCATCGGCGCCCTCCCGGCAGTAAGCAGCGGCGGCTTCCACCGGGTCGCGGGCGTCCCTCAGGTTGACGAAGTTCACCCCTTTGACCACTCTCCCTTCTTTAATGTCAAGGCAGGGGATGATTTTAATCGCTTTCATTTAACTAACTCCCATATGCTATTTAGATTTTTATACTCCATAATGGTGCTCATGGCGAAATTTTCGGTTCCAATACCGGCTTCCTCGGCGGCGGCTATGGGATTCAAACCACCGAGAAGTATCATACCGATACGGTTGACCTCCACCGGGATTTCACACACGGCTTCGCTGGTGTCTCCCAGCAGAAGGAGGGCATTTAATCTGGCTGCCTTAAGTTTATCTACCACCTCTTCAGCGAGAGGACGGCAGAGGGCGGGTATCTCACGGAAGTTAGCCAGTATCTTTCCGTTGCCGCTTTCGGCAGCTGCTTTGACGGAGGTCATCCTGGCCCTGATGAACACCTCCGAAGGGTCGACGGAGGAGCCGGCATAGTGAATTAACTCCACGAAACGAAACGGTTGATGTTCCCGAAGCTGTAAGATACCGCCGAAGCGGGAGTCCATGGGCACCCCTGCTTTGAGCAGGCAGCCGTTTACCACAATGCTACAAACAGTAGCCAGTCCTACCATCCCCTGGGGTACCGTCATATCACCCAGGGACTCTCCTTCCCGGGCGACGGCTACCAGGTCACTGACACATAGCTTGGCGGCGAAAACTGGTTTCATTGCCTTGAGCGCGGGTTTAAGTTTTCCTATGGGAAAGAATGAGACATTCACCGGAACGGTCCCGCTGCGCTTGTTGAGGTCAAAATTGGTGCGGAAGGCAAGGTGCTCAATCCTGGAGAAGGCGTAGCCAACCTTATCTCTTACCAGAGCGCTTTTCAGCTCTTCGATTCCGGACTCGGTGATAAGCCTGCCGTCCCGCCCCACGATTTTGGTTAATCCACGCTCGTCCATGAGTTTCAGGTGATAGCGCACGGCGCGCTCACCTAGTTCAATGCCGTAGTCCTTCAAACAGCGGGAGATAACGCGGGCTCCCAGTGGCTCACGGGAATTGCTCCAAGTCTTGAGAATATATAGCGCCTTTCTCTCAACCTCTGGCGTGTCAAAACTGGTCATACGGCTCCTGCTTGCTTAGGCAATAGGAAACTGTTTACCTAGTGTAGATTAAGGCGACGTTTTTGTCAAACCAGCGCGGCTGATGTTTCTGCTAATTTATGGTTGTTCCAAAAAAACGTCATTGCGAGAAGCCCCGATGTAATCGGGACGACGAAGCAATCCCTGGTAGTAGCTGATAAAGTTAGAGATTGCTTCCCCCGACTGTCTCGGGGTCGCAATGACGACTAGTGGCCTGCTCTTAATCCGCCAACTAAGATTAGTAATATCGGGCTGATATAAGGGTTTGGTGGGTGAGAAGTGGCTTTTATCAGTTGGTCAGCCAGTAGTCAACGGCTGTATCGTTCTTCCTGCCACGGGTCGCCGTGATTGTGGTATCCACGAGACTCCCAGAACCCCGGTTTGTCTTCGGCGGCGAACTCAATACCCACCACCCACTTGGCGCTTTTCCAGAAATACAGTCGGGGAACGACCAGCCTCACCGGATAGCCATGCTCCGGGGTTAGTACTTCTTCATTGTGCTTGATAGCCAGCAGCACGTCCGGTTCAAAGAAGTCGCTTAGCGCGAGATTGGTGGTGAAACCCCCGGTGGAGTGGATGATGACGAATTGAGCCTCAGGAAGTATGGTGGTGAGCTGGCGTATTGCGCCGGTGCTTACTCCTTCCCAGAGGTTGTTAAGCCTGGACCAGGTAGTGACGCAGTGGATATCGGAGAATATCTTTACCCGTGGCAGAGACATGAATTCCTCGTGGCTGAGATGGCGCTCCTTATCCACCAGACCGGAGATGGTTAAGGTCCAGCCTGAGGCATCCGTTGGGGGCACTGTTCCTAAGTGAAGAACGGGCCAGTTATCGGTGAGTCTTTGCCCCGGTGGGATTCGTTCTTTTCTCTCTGTATCCGGACTCCTGATTACGGCTTCATCCTTCATACGCTGCCCCCGAACAGGATATGTCTTCTGGTGGCCGTCACTGTCCCTCGACCGCTGCCAGCACCAGCTCAGGCAGCATCTTTACCTCGTAGCCGTCCGTGAGGGTTTCTTTCAGCTTCTCGTAGCAGCCGGTGCATATAGTGACTACGCTTTTGGTAGTCAGGCTGGCGGTCAGCTGTTCCAGGTGAGGCGGTATATAGCAGCAAATACTGTTGTCCAGATAGTTGACCTTTAGCCCTTCTATCTTCCGGAGCACGCGCACTGCCGGCTCAACGTCCAGTGACTCCGTGGTCATCTTTCTCCGGAAGCGGTAACAACCGGCGTAGTAGTCTATTTCCGCCTTCAGCTTGCCCTTCTCCAGGTAGCGGTCAACCAGCTCGGAAAACGAGATTATCTCCAGACTGGTGGCGTCCTGGCAGTTGCTGTAAGCCGGCTCGCAGGCAGAGCAGAAAAGCACGATGGACCTGGCCCCCAGCGCCTCAGCCTGCTTGAAATTGCCCACCACGAATTCCTCCGCCAGTTCCTTGGCTTGAGCCAGGTCATCCTCGTTTTTAGCCATCACTGCCGGTTGTGCCAGGGGCACCCAGCCGCAGCAGTATTCCTTGGTCAGCATGGTGTAATCTACCTGAAGATAGTCCAGAAGCTTTTTTATGGCGGCGAAGACATGAGGATGGTCTTCCGGCTGATGGCAGCCCCCGATGAGGACGTACTCTGCCTTCTCATCCATCCTGAAGCCGATATCATCGGCCAGAATCTTCCGTCTGCCTTCTCCGGACTCCTTAAAGATGCCGTGTTCTCTGATGTTCTCGGTGAGTTTTTCGTTCAGCATGTCTGGCTCCTTTTAGCTATGGCTCAATTTTGGCGCCGCAGCTGGCACAAAATTTATTACCGGCGTTATTTGGCCGCGAACAGTTCTGGCAGATAACAGGGGGCGCCTGGTCCTTTCCGAAGTAGAGCTTCACGTGTGGCCACGGTATCTCTATCCCTTCCTCATCGAAGGCTTTCTTGATTCTCTTTCGCAGTTCACCGGTTACCTCCCACTGCATCAGCGGCTTGGTATCCCCCAGTATCCTGATGTCAATGCCCGAAGCGCCGAAGTTGTTTACCCGGAGAACCTGGGGTGCTTTAAGAATCTTGGGACCAAAATATTCGTCCTCAGCGAGCTCGCTGCCGACCCTGTTTAGTACTGCTATTACGTGGTCAAGGTCTTCACCGTATGCCACCGGTATATCCAGGTTGACCCGTGACCAGTCCTTGGTATAGTTGCTGGCGGTGGTAACTTCACCGTTGGGTATGCTGTGAACGATTCCATCCAGGTCACGCAGAACCGTTCTCCTCATATTGACCTCCTCAACGATACCGCTAATGCCAGCCACCTTGACTACATCACCCTTGTTATACTGGTCTTCAAGGAGGATGAACAGTCCGCTTAGCAGGTCCTTAATCAGGCTCTGAGCGCCGAAACCTATGGCTAGGCCGGCGATGCCTGCGCCAGCCAGGAGAGGGGCAATGTTGACGCCTATATCGGACAGTATCATAAAGGAAGCCATTATGCCAATGATGGCGCCGGCGGTGCCGGTGATGATGCTGCCCAGGGTGTCCGACCTCTTGGCCAGCTCTTCCCGGGCGCGCCGCCCTTTGCCCCTTATCTTGACTGACCTCACCACTACTTCAGGGATGGCTATCTTTAGTATGCGATAAAGCAGATATGAGACTACAATGGTGATTATGTTGATGGTGCCGTGCTCCAGGAGCCACTGTTGTATTGTCTGTGGGGTTATAATAGCCGAGACACCCTCGCGGGAGAGTATGATGGCTATAACTGCCGTAGCCACGACAATTAAAATAAAGCCGGCGATTATCCAGAAGGCGAGGCTGGCGCTTGGCTTAATCCATCTCGGAGCTTTCTCGGCCGCCTTCTCCAAGCTCGCCTGAATGCGCTCCCGGGCAAAGAGAAGCGTGGTTAATACCATGGCGGAGGCTATGAGAATCCACACACCGTTGACGGTAAACCACTCCCACATATAACTATCCCCCGAAAAGAATTAGTATATTATACCACTATCGTGAAAGGCTCGGTGTATTCAATGTGTAGTCCTCTCCGGTCTCGGGGAAGAGGTCTTTTAGCCGCATGGTGCGGCCTGTCTGTATGGAGGTGAAGCCGTATTTCTTGCGGATGCGGTCAATGGCTTTGTCCAGTCGTTCCTGCCTTCCAATGGAGGTGTCCAGCATATTTAACTGTCTTCCGGACTCAGCCAGACTGGCTACCCCGATGCCGATGAGACGTACCGCTTGTTTTTCCTGAGACAGGGCTGTCTGGAGCAGTTGCCTTCCGGTATCGAAGATAGCCTGGTTGGTGCTGATGGGCTGCTTCAAGGTATGGCGGCGGGTGATAGTGGTGAAGTCGGCATAGCGGAGCTTCAGGGTTACGCATTTAGCCTGCTTATCCTGCTGGCGCAGGTCACGGCCAACCCGTTCCGCTAGATAGCGCAGCGTCCCTTCGAGCTTAGGCATCTCTCTGGTGTCTCTGGCATAGGTGGTCTCCCGGCTGATGGACTTGACTGCTCCCGGCGGCTCTATCGGTCGGTCATCGATGCCATTGGCATGGCGGTACATCGCCATGCTGGCCACACCGAAGTTATGCTTAAGCGTATCCAGCGGCAAACTGGCTAGCTGCCCGATGGTATGGATACCCAGGCTGCTTAACCTGGCTTCACTCTTCTGGCCTATTCCGGGCAGCTGGGCTATGGGGAGTGGCGCCAGGAAGGAGCGCTCTTCGCCGGGCGGCACCTCCAGCAGTCCGTCCGGCTTGGCGAGGTCGGAGACAATCTTGGCTACCGCCTTGCCGCTGGCGATGCCCACGGAGGCGTTCAGTCCCAGCTCGTCTTTAACCCGTTGCCTTATTTGTGTCGCCATCTGATTGATAGAGCCATAGAGGGATTCGAAGCCGGTGGCATCCAGGTAGGCTTCATCCAGGCCGGCCGGCTCCAGGTAAGGGGAGAAATCAGCCAGAATATCCATGAATTTCCTGGAGGCGTCGCGGTAGCGCGAGAAGCTGCCTGCGATGAAGATAGCCTGGGGGCAAAGGCGGCGGGCGGTGATGAGGGGCATGCCGGCATGCAGTCCGAACTGTCTTGCTTCATAGGATGCCGAGGCCACCACACCGCGGCGGTCGGGCTTACCGCCAACCACCACCGGTTTATCTCTAAGCTCCGGGTTTAGCTGCTGCTCCACGGAGACGAAGAAGGCATCTAAATCTATGTGTATTATCCTTCTACTCTTTGCCATACGCTTTCAGTATAACATTTGAAATGTAGCGGATGAATGCGGGATTGTCACCATATTACCACGCATTTGCATTCAGAGTAGTGGGTGTAATGGCTCTTGCGTTCGTGCTGTCAACCCGATGTTCGTGCAGTGGCAGCGGGCAGTAATGGGATGATTTCCAGTAACCCTTTTTCCTTGATTTGCCTTTACCCATGCCTTGACGCATTTTAGCACTCAGCGCATAATAGGTGTATGCTTGAGTTCTACAAACGTGCTTGGCAAGTCTCATTTCCTGTATTTGCCGCTCTGCTCGTTGGTATGGTTCAGGTCGTCATTTTCCTTAGCGATAGGTGGTATATGCCTTTTATGGCTATTTCACTGGCTGCACTAGCTTTGCTTTTTCTGGTGATAGCTCTCACTTGTTTGGTGAAAGACTATCAGGAAGCACGCAGGAAGGATAAAGAGGTAAAAGCACCTTCAGTCTACGAAAAAAGAGGCATTAAAAGTCTATAATAGTTAAAGGGAATTTTTCCTATAATCGGTATATCTGCTATGGACGCAATTATATAACATCGGAGAAGTAGTGAAGTTCAGCGAATTAGTTAGACTTCTTGAACGTAACGGATTCGAGCTTATACGAGAAAAAGGGTCTTTACGCTATTATGCCAGAGCAGAGCTGGACAAGTTGATTCGGGTTGATTATCATGGTTCTAGGGAGATACCTAAAGGGACTTGTGCAGCTATCCTGAAAGCAGCTGGTTTGAAGTGGAAAGGTGGAAAATAAAATGATAGACCTGAAATATTCTTTAGTAATAGAGGCGACAGAAGACCCTACATTCTTCACTTTCTTTTCGCCAGAATTGGAAGGTTTTTCCGGTGTGGGGCACTCGGTCGAGGACTGCCTTTACAAGGCAAAGTGGGGAATGGAGGAGCATATCGCTCTACTTAGAGAGCGAAGGCTTCCCGTTCCAAAACGAAATCCCAATCCCACTGTCACCATTAAGAATGCGAAACTGGCAGGAGTCAGCTAGGTTGTTTGTAACTCAACCCGGGAGCAGTACGCATCACTGGACAAACATCCCAATGTTTGTGTTGTCGTTATCCTGACAGCAGCCTAAATTCCTATTATTTTGATGGCTTTGCGCGGGCAGGCTCTGACGCAATCGCCGCAGCCGTTACAGCCGGAAGTGTAAAACATGGGCACTTCATTGGGCGCC
>JAHJRU010000131.1 GCA_018830745.1 Chloroflexota bacterium | reverse complement strand
GCTCCCAGCCAGCCTTTAGCCCCCCGCAGTATGCCGTGCGGGTCTGGCCCGGGACCATCACCCCAGAAGAAATCATTCTCGTTTAAAGCCAGCGAGCCGAGCCTGAGTATCTCCCCATCGGGCAGCACCCACTCTATTCCCAGGGGTCGCCGGCTGATGAGCCCGGTGCGGTAGTTAAGTGGCGACCACCCGTGGTTGATGTGATTGCATACCACCGATACCTGTGAGCCGCCGCCGGAGACCATGGTATACAGGCCGTGGTTCATGGCTTCCTGCTGGAGCTGGCCATATATCACGCCTGACTCCACGATGGCATACATGTGCCTGTCGTCTATCTTCAGCTTGTTCATCCGCTTGAGGTCGATGAGCAGCTCCCCCGGGCTCTTGGGCGCACTGTTGGACAGCCAGTAAGTGCTGACCGGGGTATAGGGGATTTTATAGCGGTTGCACACTTTGACTATCCGCTGCACCTCTTCCGTTGTCTTGGGAAGGATAACGCACTCGGGCAGGGTGCATATCAGCTTGAAAGCCGTCTCGGAGCGATACGACTTGGCATTGTAAGCCCGGCAGGTTACCGGGTCCTCCGATATATGCTCCGGACCGACGATTGATTCCAATGCCCGGTAGGCTTCTCTGGCAATGCTCATCTCGTTTCTCCTTGATTATGATTGGTTGGACCGCAAGCCTGTAATATTTATACCTCCCCAATTATCAGCCTGTAAAGGTATAGCTGTCAACTGGTGAGCTTGACCCTCTTATTCCTGATAACCTATAATCAAGGCGGAGTGAGCATCGGAGCAATGCAGAAACAACTGGAAGAGATAAAAGCCAGGGCGCTGGATGAGCTGGATAGCATCAGCGATGTCAAGGAGCTGGAGTCCTGGCGGGTGCGCTATCTGGGCAAGAAGAGCGGCATAATCGGTATTCTCCGCAGCCTGGGCTCGCTGCCTCTCGACGAGAGGAAAGCCGTTGGCGCGGCGGCTAACCGGGTCAAGGTAGAGTTTGAGGATAGTCTGGAGCAGAGAAGGCAGGCGGTGCGCGAAGCACAACTGGCTTCATCTGAAGAAAAAGAGGCTATCGATATTACCCTTCCCGGACGCGCTGCTTCCCTCGGGCACATGCATCCTATTACGCAAACCCTGCGTGAGATAACCGATATATTTGTTTCTATGGGCTTTCAGGTGGTGGAGGGGCCGGATATAGAATGGGACTATTATAATTTCGAGGCGTTGAATATCTCGGAAGAGCACCCCGCCCGCGACAATATGGCTACACTGTGGGTCGATTCTGCCAGGAGCAGCCAGGGATGGGTGCCATTGCTGCGCACCCATACTACGGCGGTTACCGCCCGGGTTGTTGAGACGATGGCCCCGCCGATAAGGGTCATTGGGCTGGGACGGGTCTACCGGTATGAAGCTACTGACGCTACCCATACCCCGATGTTCCATCAGATTGATGCCCTGGCAGTGGATAAGGGAATCACCATGGGCGACCTTAAAGGCACGCTGTATGAATTTGCCCGCCGTTTCTTTGGGGCAGAGCGCGAAGTGCGCTTCCGCTGCGATTATTTCCCCTTTGTTGAGCCAGGGGTGGAGATGGCAATCGAGTGTCTGGTCTGCAGCGGTGGCGGTTGCCGCCTGTGCGGGCATAGCGGCTGGATTGAGATACTAGGGGCGGGCATGACTCATCCCAGGGTGCTGGAGCGCGGCGGCATCGACCCCGAGGTTTACGGCAGCTTCGCTCTGGGTATCGGCATCGAGCGCCTGCCCATGCTGCGCTATGGCATCGATGATATCCGGCTTTTCTTTAACAATGATCTTAGATTCTTGAGGCAATTCTAGAGATGAAAGCTTCGGTAAACTGGCTCCGTGACTATGTAGATATAACGCTGCCCCCGGCGGAAGTCGCCCGGCGTCTGACCCTGGCTGGCCATGAGGTCGGGGCAATGGAGGTCATTGGCGGCAGTTGGGATAACATCGTTATCGGGCGAATAACGGAGATTAATCCCCATCCCGACGCTGACCGTTTGACCCTGGTTACGCTGGATTTGGGAGGAGAGCAGCCGACTGTCGTCTGCGGGGCGGCCAATCTTCGAGTCGGGGATACGGTGCCCTTTGCCTATGTCGGAGCTCAGCTTATCGACGGGCACAGCGGGAAACTGGAGCGCCTGAAATCAGCCAAGATTCGCGGTGTGGTCTCCAGCGGCATGGTCTGCTCGGAGAAGGAGCTGGGCATCTCGGATAGCCATGAAGGGATTATGATTCTGCCGGCGGAAGCCCCGCTGGGCAAGCCACTGGCTGATTATCTGGGCGATGTCGTATTTGACTTCGAAATAACCCCTAACCGCCCCGATTGCCTATCGGTGATTGGCATTGCCCGTGAGGTGGCGGCTCTTACCGGACAGACAGTCACGCTTCCCGAGGTTAGTTATGCGGAAACGACCCCAGCCATTGACGAGCAGATTTCAATAGAGATTATCGACCCTGACCTATGTCCCCGGTATTGCGCCACCTTGATTACCGGGGTGAAGATAGCCGAGTCCCCGCCGTGGATGCAGCAGCGGCTACTGGCTTGCGGACAGCGTCCCATAAACAACATCGTCGATATCACCAACTACGTGATGCTGGAGTACGGCCAGCCCTTGCATGCTTTTGATTATCGCTTGGTCCGAGGTAAAAAAATCATTGTGCGGCGGGCAGCTGAGGGCGAGATATTTACCACCCTGGACGGTATAGAGCGTAAACTCTCCCATAACATGCTGGTCATTGCCGATGCCGAAGGCTCGGTGGCTCTGGCGGGGATTATGGGTGGGTCCAACAGCGAGGTAGCGGAAGACACCACGGCCATATTGCTGGAAGGGGCTAATTTCAATCCGGCCTGCATTCATTATACCGGTGGAAGCCTGGGTTTATCCTCTGAGGCTCGCTACCGGTTCGAACGGGGCATTCGTCCTGAACTGGCGCCACTAGCTGTCAGGCGGGCGACACAGCTTATTGCTGAGCTTGGTGGTGGCGAGGTGGCCGAAGGAATGATGGATGTTTATCCCGGCCAGCAGGAGCAACAGCCCATATTACTCTCCAAGGGGAAGGTAACCAGAGTGCTGGGGATTGAGTTCAGCCTCGAACAGATAGTAAGCACGCTGAGTTCCCTGGGTTTTGCCTGTCAGCCGACTGATGTGGCGGATGAGGTCCGGGTTACGGCGCCGTACTGGCGAAGCGATATCAGCCAGGCGGTTGATTTGGTAGAGGAAGTAGCCCGCATAATCGGCTATGACCAGATTCCCACTACCCTGCTGGCGGAGGCACTCCCTTCACATGACCCTGACCCCATTGTCACGCTTAAAGAAAGAGCCGGGAACTACCTGGTCGGCGGTGGCTTTGAGGAGGTGATAACCTTCTCTCTCAGCAGCCAGGAGACTTTGCTCAAGCTCCGGCCTGAATCAAAAGCATTGGAGACGCCGCCGCTTATGCTGAAGAATGCGCTAACGGTGGAACAGGAATGCCTGCGTCCTAGCCTGCGGCCTAACCTGTTGGCGGTTCTTGAGGCGAACAGAAGGCACGAGGCCGGGAGCATCCGGTTGTTTGAGCAGGGTAAGGTATATCTGCGCCAGTCCGGGGACCTGACCGATGAGCGTGAGATGGTGGGCTGTCTGATGAGCGCTCCCAGGAAGGAGAAGTCCTGGAGTGGTGGGAGTGGGACGCTTGATTTCTTTGATGCCAAAGGCATGGCTGAGGGTTTACTGGGTCGACTGGGTGTAGAGGCCAGTTATGAGCGGAGTAAAGACGAAAGCCTGCACCCGAGCCGGCAGGCGGCTATAGTGGT
>JAHJRU010000130.1 GCA_018830745.1 Chloroflexota bacterium | reverse complement strand
CCGATGGCGGTATAAAACCAGGAACACCCTTTGAGGATATCCCTGATGACTGGGTATGCCCCGTCTGTGGGGCAATCAAGGACCAATTCGAGAAGGTGGATTAATATGAAAGCGAGGGAGATTGCAGGAGGCTTAGAGCTGGTGATTGTGAAGGGTTTACCTAAGGAAGAAGACTTCAAATCTCTAGGTACCTTAGCAAGCATTCTGGCCCAAAAACATAAGAGCAGCAGCTTCGCTGATGCCTAGTATTGAAGAAGTGTTGGCCGACCATGCATATCAGGTCGGCTATCTTTTTTGGAGGTGGAGCAATGGCAATTGATTTTAATATAATGGCGGGCGGGGAAGCGGGACAGGGAGTACAGTCAGTGGGCATGATCCTGGCAAAGGCAATGGCACATGGTGGCCTCCATGTGTTTGCCGACCAGGATTATGAGAGCCGGGTTAGAGGCGGTCATAACTTTTTCCGAATTAGAGCAAGCGATAGAGACGTATTAGCTCTATCGGAGGAACTGGATATCCTCGTCGCACTAAACAAGGAGACAATAGGCCTCCATAGTAATGAACTGAAAAGTAACGGCGTTATCATTTATGACCAGGAGCAGACCAAAGTCGATGTCCAGGGTGGAATCTACTTCAATGTACCGCTCGCAAAACTGGCTGAAGAAAAAGCAAAAAACAAACTCATGACAAATACCGTAGCGGTTGGTGCGGCCGCGGGACTTGCCGGGTATGATTTCAATATTCTGGCATCTGTATTGAGAAATGAGTTCGCCCGCCATGGTGAAAAGATTGCTGAGGATAATGTGGTTGCTGCGAAGGCTGGGTTTGATTTCGCACTCGAGTATGGCGCGCAGAAGTTAAGTCAGAAAATCAAGCCAACATCTGGAAATAACAAGAGAATGCTCCTTCACGGTAATGAGGCGATAGCTCTAGGCGCAATGGTTGGCGGTTGTAAGTTCATCGCTGGATACCCGATGACACCGGCTACCTCCATTTTGGAGTACATAGCCGACAAGGGTAGGCAGTATAGTGCCGTCGCTGTGCACGTGGAAGATGAGATATCTGCTATGAATATGGCTGTCGGGGCAGGTTATGCGGGGGCTAGAGCCATGGTTGCCACCTCAGGAGGCGGCTTCTGTTTAATGGTTGAGGGTCTGGCACTGGCCGGCATGACCGAAACTCCGGTTGTGGTGGTACTGGGTCAGCGTCCCGGTCCGGCTACCGGGCTGCCAACCAGAACCGAGCAGGGAGAGCTCTGGTTTGCTCTCCACGCCGGTCATGGTGAATTCCCTCGAGCCATACTGGCACCCGCCACGGCTGAGGAAGCTTTCTACGCTATGATAAAAGCGTTCAATTTAGCCGAGAAGTATCAAACGCCGGTGCTTGTTCTTACCGACCATCATCTGGCCACTTCCTACGCTACAGTGGAACGATTCGACCTGAAAGCGGTAAAAATAGACCGGGGTGAGCTCATTTCTGACGAGGAATCGAGCAGATTGAACGATTACAAGAGACATCTGGTTACCGAATCTGGTATTTCACCCCGGGCCCTACCGGGTCAGGGAAAAGCTCTGGTGGTAACTGACTCCGATGAACATGACGAGGCGGGGCATATGATAGAGGATGGTGAGACACGTAACCAGCAGAATCTGAAGCGGTTGCGCAAGCAAGACAGTCTCAAGGCAGAGATCGGCAGTCCAAAGCTTCACAAGACGCGCAATGCAGAGTTCACCTTAATAGGGTGGGGGAGCACCTATGGAGCTATAAGAGAGGCCGCTGATTTACTGAAGAAAGATGGGATGCCAGTTAACGTGCTTCATATCAGCGAGATATGGCCGTTTCCGGCAGAAGCGATCTCCTCAGCATTAAGCAAGGGCACCAAGAGCATCGTTATTGAGAGCAATGCCACGGCGCAAATGGCGAACCTGATCAGGCGTGAAACAGGATACAAGGTGAACGGCACTATTCTCAAGTATGATGGCCGTCCCTTCTCGCCACAGGAGATTGTAGACCGCATGAAAAAGGAGGTCACCTAACTATGGTTACAGTTAAAGATTATGCGGAGTCAATACCCATTGCCTGGTGCCCGGGATGTGGCAACTTTGCCATCCTACAGGCCTTGAGAAAGGCGCTGGTTGAGCTTAAGACGGAACCTCACCAGGTGCTGTTCGTATCCGGTATCGGCCAGGCACCAAAGCTACCTCATTACATGCAGGGTAACGTGTTTAACGGACTTCACGGGAGAACACTTCCAGCAGCTACGGGTGCTAAAATTGCCAATCATGAGCTCATTGTGATCGGCATCGATGGCGATGGCGGCGCCTATGGGGAAGGTGTTGGCCACTTACTGGCGGCCATGCGGCGCAACGTCAACATTACCTACATGGCGCACAATAACCAGGTATATGGGTTAACCAAGGGGCAGGCATCACCTACCAGTGACCTGGGTTTCGTCACCAGAACGACGCCGCTGGGAGCCGGACAGCCAGCTAACCCACTTGCTCTGGCTCTATCCTCTGACGTTAGCTTCCTGGCAAGAGGCTTCGCCGGGGATGTTGAGCACTTATCTGAGCTTCTGAAGATGGGGATAGAGCATCGTGGATTTTCTCTGATAGATATCCTCCAGCCTTGTGTCTCTTTCAACCACAAGAACACCTACCAGTGGTACCGCGAGAGAGTCTATAAGCTGGAAGACGAAGGATATGACCCCGGTGACAAGATAGGGGCCTTTGCCAAGGCACAGGAGTGGGGCGACCGAATACCAATAGGTCTCATTTACAGTAAGGAAAGGCCGGTCTATGAGGAGCAGCTTCCGGCTCTAAAGAAAGGGCCGCTAGTTAAGCAGAAAATTGACCCATTACAATTTGAAGCGCTGCTCGACGAGTTCATGTAGAACTTGGTACTGAGCCAATCTCCTTTACAGGAGAGCTAACATGGGTGAAAATCGTGATACTTTAATTCTTGGCATTGACCTCGGCGGCACGAAGATACTAACAGCGGTTGTTAACACGCAGGGAGAGATGCTGTCGCGTGACCACAGCATAACCCCAGCAAGAGAAGGTCAGCAGGCAGTTGTCAGGTCGATTTTCGAATCCGTAGGCCGAGTCCTTGACCAAGCCCACATTGCCACCGCTGACCTCGTTGCCATAGGAGTAGGAGCCCCCGGCCTTTCAAACCCGGAAACAGGCTTTCTGTTTACCTCACCCAATCTCCCCGGATGGAAGGATGTCCCCCTGCGAGATATTATTGAGAAAGAGCTTGGTAAGAAGGTGTTCCTTATCAATGACGCCAATGCAGCGGCAGTGGGGGAACTGTATTTCGGTGCCGGTAGAGGTGCCCGGAATTTCATCTATATCACTGTTAGTACCGGCATAGGAGGCGGCATAATCATTGATGGCAAGATATACACAGGTTCTGTCGGTATGGCGGGAGAACTGGGGCACATGGTCATTGATGATGAGGGACCGCTATGCAACTGCGGCAACATGGGGTGCTGGGAGACTTTGGCCTCAGGTACGGCGCTGGCCAGGGAAGCGAGACACAAGATTAAAGATGGAGTTGCGTCATCAATTCTGCAACTGGCAGGTGGAGACTTAGAAAAGATAAACGCAGAGGCTATTCACAAAGCTGCCCGGACTGGTGACAATCTGGCAACTGAACTAATCGCCAAAACCGCCTACTACCTGGGCGTGGGCCTGGCAAACCTGATCAATATCTTCAATCCGGAAGTAATTGTTATTGGAGGGGGAGTATCCAATATCGGAGACATGCTGCTTGAGCCTGCTTTTGAGGAAGCTGGACGCAGGGCATTTAAGCCGTCATACCAGGCGGTGCGATTCGCTCGGGCTGAGTTGGGACGTAACTCCGGCGTACTGGGTGCTGCTGCCTACGCCCTTGAGAAAATGAAGGGAGGAGGTACGAAATGACAACCAAGATCGGAATTAATGGCTTTGGACGTATTGGCAGACTGGCAATGCGAGTGACAACGGAGAAGAAAGCCGATATTGATGTAGCTGTTGTTAATGACCTGACTGATACAAAGACAAATGCCCACCTGCTCAAGTACGACAGCAGCTATGGCATCTACCCAGGAAAGGTGGAAGCCTCTTCTGATGCCATCGTAGTTGATGGCAGAAGTGTCAAGGTGCTATCGTGGTATGACAACGAGTGGGGCTACGGCAATGGCGTGATTGACCTTGTATCCTTAATGGTAAGCAAGGGGCTTTAGCATTCAACCGATGAGACAGCAATGCGAAAAAAGACGGTAGAAGATATAGATGTAGCAGGCAAACGAGTCTTCCTCCGTGTCGATTTCAACGTGCCTATGGATAAGGCAGGTGCCATCAGTGATGACAGCCGGATTAAAGCTTGCCTTCCCACAATCGAGTACCTGATAGACCATAATGCGCGAGTGGTTATATGCTCACACTTAGGCCGGCCCGACGGCAAGGTGGTGGAGAGTCTCAGGCTGACACCAATAGCAAAAAGGTTATCAGAACTCCTGGGTAAGCCCGTAGAGGCGTTGAAACAATGTATCGGACCCGAGGTGAAGGATGCAATTGACAGGCTCAGGGATGGCAATATAGTGCTTCTTGAGAACATCCGCTTTCACCCTGAAGAGGAGGCGAACGACCCGAATTTTGCCAAAGCTCTTTCTAAGCTTGCCGATGTCTTTGTAAATGATGCCTTTGGTACCAGCCACCGTGCCCACGCCTCAGTTGTGGGAGTAGCCAAGTATCTGCCAGCCGTATCCGGTTTCTTGATGGAAAAGGAAATTGAAGCCTTAAGTGGAGCTCTGGAAAACCCGAAGCGGCCGTTTGCAGCTATGATAGGCGGCGCTAAAGTAAGCGGCAAACTAGCTGTCCTGGAAAATATTGTTAACAAAGTAGATGCCCTGCTTATCGGCGGCGGCATGGCGGCTACCTTTATAAAGAGCCTAGGCTACGGCGTAGGCACATCAATGGTAGAGAATGACAGGCTTGATTATGTTCGCCAGCTTATGAAAAAGGCGAAGTCCAAGGGAACCAGGCTTCTGCTGCCTCAGGATTCAGTGGTGGCCGAGAAGTTGGAAGCTGGTGCCGGCACTAAGACCGTGCCGGTTACAAAGATACCGGATGGCTGGACTATTGGCGATATTGGACCTGATACCATTCGGGAATTCTCTACGGAGCTCAAAAAGTGTAAGACCGTAGTCTGGAACGGCCCGGTAGGCGTATTTGAGATACCTGAGTTTTCCAACGGAACCCGTAGCTTGATACAGGTACTGGCTGATTTAGAGGCAACCACAGTTATTGGCGGCGGTTCTACTGCAGAGGCAGTGGTTGAAATGGGATTAACGGATAAAATGTCTCATGTCTCTACTGGCGGCGGGGCCTCGCTGGAGTTTATGGAGGGCAAGGCATTACCGGGAGTAGCTGTATTGCAGGATAAATAAAACGGTAAAGAAAGCAACTCCCCGTTCATAGGCAGAAGGTTATCATGAAAAAGATAGGTATCCTGACCAGCGGCGGTGATGCTCCTGGCATGAATGCGTGCGTAAGAGCATCGGTGCGTGCTGCCTTGGCCAATCATTTGGAAATATTCGGCATAAGGTGGGGCTACGCCGGGCTGATTCGAGGCGACATGATACCCCTTGATAGAAGAGCCGTTGCCAATATTATTCAACAAGGAGGAACCATACTGGGCACGGCACGCTCTGAAGAGTTCAGGACGAAGGAGGGCCGAGCAAGGGCTATTAATATGCTGCAGGACACAGGTATTGAAGGTCTGATTCTCATCGGGGGAGATGGTAGTTTTCGTGGCGGTACTTTGCTCTCACAGGAGTGTGGAGTTAGTGTCGTCGGAATACCGGGTACCATAGACAACGATTGCTATGGCACCGACTATACCATAGGCTTTGATACTGCTATCAATACAGCCCTTGAAGCTATCGACCGCATCCGCGATACCGCTACTGCCCACGACCGTCTGTTCTTTGTGGAAGTGATGGGGCGCCATACCGGTTTTATTGCTTTAGAGAGCGGCATTGCCGGCGGTGCGGAAGAATTCCTTATTCCTGAGATACCGATGAGCATCGACGAACTCAGCGGGCGCCTTCAGGAAAACTTCAAAGAAGGTAAAAGAAGTGCCATTGTGGTAGTGGCTGAGGCAGAGCAGCCGGGCGAAAGCTTTCACATCGCCCAGGAGGTGAAAGACAAAACAGGTTTCGACTCAAGGGTCTGTATTTTGGGGAACATTCAGCGTGGCGGTGCACCGACGGCGCGCGACCGGGTTCTTGCCAGCAGGCTGGGGGCAACTGCCGTTCAAGCACTGATTGATGGTAAAGGTGGATACATGATAGGTGAGGTAAACAGAGAGATAACCTACACGCCCCTTAAGGACACCTGGGAAAAGAAAAAAGCCGGTCATTATCTTAAAATCCGGGGTTTCAGCCGAGGGAACCAGGGCCGCTTCTTCGCACACCGGCTCTCTTTCCGGCCTGGATAGAGCCTATGAATGTGCCTTTACAAAATCGGGCGTGATAAGGGCGAGGTCGATTGAAGACCTCTTTGATTGGGCGGAGGTATTTGCCTCTCAGCCGCTGCCCAAAGGAAAGAGAGTTGCCATCATTACCAATGCCGGAGGGCCGGGAATAATCGCTACCGATAAAGCTGCCGAGGAGAAACTGACGCTTGCTACTGTGAATATGGCTACTGCGGGGAAATTAAAGGAAGTATTACCTCCGGCAGCATCGGTTTACAATCCGATTGATGTTCTCGGTGATGCTGACAGCAAGCGCTATCAACAAGTTATTGAGTTGGTAGCTCAGGCAGAAGAAGTGGATGGGATGGTTATCATCCTGTCGCCTCAGGCAAATACCCAGATTGAAGAAACAGCAAAAATAATCTCAAACTTTTCTTATACCTCCCCAAAAACAGTAATTACCTCGTTTATGGGTAAAGAAAGGGTTGCCACTGCCTTCAGCATCTTCAAGAGGGGAAGGGTGGCTAACATCTCGTTTCCCGATAGAGCAGTAAGAGCTATGGCCATCATGGCTAATCACAGCTTGTGGATGAAACAGGATAAGCCTGAAGCATACTTCAAAGACGTAGAAGAAGAGAAGTTGAAAGAATTCCTCAAAGCTAAGGCGGAAGAGGGCAAAATCAAGCTGGTTGACTTTGAAGCCAGAGAACTGCTGGAGATGTGCCGGATCCCTACCGTACCAACAGTTCTTACCCACACTGCCGATGAAGCAGCGAGTGTCGCTGAGCAAATGGGTTTCCCGGTGGTGATGAAGGTTTATTCACCGGAGATCATGCACGAGACGGACGTGGGTGGGGTAAGAGTGGGTCTAAGGACTTCCGAGGAGGTAGCCAGAGCTTTTGAGGTGATAATGGTCAGTGTGCGGAGGTTTCTGCCGCAGGTGCCCGTTCTGGGAATCACTGTGCAGAAAATGGTTGAAGGCGGGAAAGAAGTTATCGTGGGCTTTTCTCGCGACCCGCAGTTCGGGCCGCTGGTGATGTTTGGCCTGGGAGGTGTCTATGTTGAAGTTCTGAAGGACGTAAACTTCGCTCTCACCCCTCTCAGCAAGAAGGAGATAAGGGAGTTGGTCACCGGGATTAAGTCTTTCCCACTGCTTAGCGGTGTTAGAGGTGAAAAGGAAAAAGACCTTGAAGCCCTGTATGAAGTCATCGCCACGATTGGTACTGTAGGTGAAAAGTTCCCTGAAATAGTTGAAATGGAGATTAACCCACTGATGGTAAAAGATAAAGGCGAGGGGGTCTGGGCAGTTGACGGAAGACTGGTCTTAAGGGGGGATTAGGGATGATTGAATTATTTATTGGCTCGACAACAAAGTACGCTGGCAAAACAATGGCAGTGCTCGGCATACTGGATTTCTGGAAAAGTAGAGGTTTAAAGGTGGGCTACTTTAAGCCCATAGGCAAAAAGTTCACCTTGAAAGAAGATATGAAGGTTGAAGAGGATGTACTCCTAATAAAAGAGCGGTTCTCACTGGAAGACGACTTATCGCTCATGTGCCCGTTTTACCTCGGGCATCAGGATTACATCGACTTAGTCCTTGGCAAGCTTGGCGATGCCGAGAGTAAGATTTACAGTGCCTATGAGCAGATTAAGCAAGGTAAGGATGCCGTTCTTGTTGGTGGGGGGCAAGACCTGTTCGACGGCTTCTCGGTTGGAGTCTCCAACATAAGTTTTATAGAAAAGCTTAAGACGCCAGTTCTTCTGATTGACGCTCCGGTCTTTGGGGATGTCAACCTTGATGCCATAATTGCGATGCGCGATAGGCTTGGTGACAAGCTGCTCGGTGTTATCCTGAATCGCCTTCCTTCGGAAAGCGTAGATTTCACCAAGAAATACTTCGTCCCCTTCCTGGAAAACAAAGATGTCAAGGTCTGGAGCCTGATACCAGCCAACCCGAAGTTGAACTCTCTGAGCATTGGGGAAATCAGGGATGTGCTTGGCGGAGCGATTTTATGTTGTGAGGATAAGAAGGAAGAGGCTGTAGAGAATTTCATGGTTGGTGCCATGAATGTAGAGGGTGCACTGAAGCATTTTCGCTCTCAGGCGAACAAAGCCGTGATAACCGGTGGCGACCGGGCTGACATCCAGCTTGCTGCCCTGGAAACCCCAACAAAAGTCATTATCCTGACCGGAGGTCTCTATCCAGATAGCTCGGTCATATCTGCCGCACAGGGTAAAAATGTCCCGATAATGGTTGTAGCTGATGATACCATGACAGTGTTAAATAAGATGGACTTCGCAGTGCGCAATGTTAGCGTGCACGGAAAAAGGATCGAAGAGAGTATCTCTACCTTCCAGAAGTATGTTGATAGAAGGTATTTAGAAGAACTGTAGTGTAGATTATTAGAATTAAAATTCCATATCTTGGCAAAAAGGAGACAATATGACCCCGTCCACGCCATACGAAATAGTTGAAACAAGGTATTCGCCAAAGGAAAAGGCTACATTGGACTTTAAGGGCACACTTGAACAAGCCAAGAAAAGGGCTTTAGAAAAAGCCAGGAAGAATATAGGTGTTCGATACGCTGTCTTTCGCCAAGGCAGTAGCGTGGCGGAATTTCAAGCATACTACAGGACAACGGTTAAGTGTCCAAAATGTGGTGAAGTAATACCCATAGAGTAAGGACATGACTTCAGATAGAGCTAGCGGAATATTACTGCATCCAACATCGTTACCGGGGCGCTTTGGTATCGGAGACCTGGGCCCTGAGGCATACCAATTTGTCGACTTTCTAGTTAGCACTGGACAGAGTCTATGGCAAATTCTGCCCCTGGGCCATACAAGCTATGGTAACTCGCCATATATGTGCCTTTCCGCCTTTGGCGGGAATCCCTATCTCATTAGTTTAGAAAAGCTTGTCGATGAGGGCCTCTTGGACCAGACCGATATTGAGAATCCACCTGAATTTCCCAAGAATAGAGTGGACTACGGCGGGGCAATAAACTACAAACTGCCACTACTGGCTAAGTCCTTTGAAAAATTCAAAGAGAAGAGCTCCACGAGTTATCCCGAGGATTTTTATACTTTCTCAGAGACAAATGCCTTCTGGCTTGAAGACTATGCTTTGTTTACATCTCTTAAGGAGGCACACAGCGGCCGTGTCTGGACTGAGTGGGAGGAAGGTGCCTCAACTAGGCAGCTCGATGCCCTGGTGCCATGGCGCAACAAGCTGGCAGACAGCATGCAATTCTGGAAGTACGTTCAATATCAATTCTTTAAGCAATGGTTAGCTTTAAAGAGTTACTGCCATGAGAAAGGCATTCGCATCATTGGTGACATTCCCGTATATGTAGCCCATGACAGCGCTGAAGTGTGGGCTCACAGAAAGCAGTTCTATCTGGATGAGCAGGGTAATCCCCTGGTGGTAGCAGGGGTTCCACCTGACTACTTCAGTGCAACAGGACAGCGGTGGGGGAATCCTATCTATCGGTGGGATATGATAGCCCAAAGGGATTACCGCTGGTGGACAGACCGCTTTCGTACCAATTTCTCCCTGGTTGACATGGTGCGACTTGACCATTTCAGGGGATTTCAGGCTTACTGGGAGATTCCGGCGACAGAGCCGACTGCTGTGAAGGGACGGTGGGTGAAGGGCCCCGGAATAGCACTGTTCAATGCTGTAAAAGCCGCCTTAGGTGATGTCCAGATGATAGCTGAAGATTTGGGAATCATTACCCCAGAGGTAGATAACCTGCGGGAGCAGCTGGGCTTTCCCGGAATGCGAATCCTGCAAATGGCCTTCGGGAGCGACCAAAAGGCTCCAGAATATCGTCCCCACAACCACATCGTAAACTGTGCGGTATATACTGCTACACACGATCATAACACCACAGTTGGCTGGTTTACCGCCGAGCCAGGGACACAAACTACCCAGACCAGAGACGAAGTGAAGAAAGAAAGAGAATACGCCCTCAAATATTCAGGTACCGATGGCAATGAGATACATTGGGATTTTATCCGCCTTGCCTTAAGCTCCGTGGCACGTATTGCCATATTCCCGTTGCAAGATGTACTTGGCTTGGGCACCGAGGCTCGTATGAATCTCCCCGGCACGAGTCAAGGTAACTGGGAATGGCGATTCACTTCTGATATGCTTACGCCCACAATCAGGGAGAGAT
>JAHJRU010000017.1 GCA_018830745.1 Chloroflexota bacterium | reverse complement strand
GGCCAGGGCGTTCTTGGCGGCTTCAGCAACGATGACCTTGTAGGATTCGCCGTTTATCATGAGCTGCCAGGGACCCTCAAAGACATAGTTGCCTTCATTATCTTTCCAGATAGGCAGGCCCCATTTTTCAAACAGATGCACCGAGCCATCGACGTGGCGGGCGATGTCATAGACCAGGTCTTCCCGGGTTATGCCCATGAGGTCGTTCCTGACGTAGCGGACATAATCCTCAGGGGTTCTGCTCTTGGCATCCATGCCCACATACTGGTTCAGGGCGGAAAGGCCCATGGCAACGGCACCACTCCTGTCCATGGCTGCCTTATCGACCAGGGCTACCTTGAGATTATTTTTCTTCGCCCAGTGGGCTGCTTCAACAGCCGCCCCACAGGCTGCCATACCACCGCCAATTATCAGTAAATCAGTGGTTACTTCAACAGTTTCAAAATCTGCCATCTTCTACCCCCTTTTTCTATTTCTTTAACGTGGGAAGTTCAGCAACCCGTAATGACTCAGGTTCGGTGAAGAGTAACGGGCTCTTGAGGTCATCAGCTTCCGGGGCGGTTTTGTAGCCTCCATCGGGTACTGCGGAGCCCTCTGGTGTGGTCCTGATGGGGAACTTGAACCGTTTGAGGGTGTTGTTTCTGAATTTAACGGTCCACATAATATCTTCCGTTCCGCGAAGCGGGGTGATGCTGGCGCCCATCGGGACGAAGTCAGCGTAACCCCTGACGGCCATAGCCTGCTGCGGACAAATCTTGACGCAGTTGTAACACTCCCAGCACATCTGTGCATCGCGATTGTACGCTTTCATGGTCTCCGTATTCAGGACCATCAGGTCATTGGGGCAAATATACTGGCAAGCAGTTTTATCCTGCCCCTTGCAGCCGTCACATTTTTCCAAGATTACAAAACTTGGCATACTCTCCTCCTTTTACATTTTGTTTAGAGCGTTGGGTTTAATTATGTGTTTTACTCTTTTTTCTTTCCTCCCTCCTCTCTCAAGCTAAGATTATTGAAAAGAAAGCGTTATTATTTTTCCAGGCTCTGGTAGTATTCCATAAGTTCTTTGGCTACTTCCGGCCGGGCGAACTCGGGAGGTAACGCCTCGCCTTTGCCAAGCATCTCCCGCACCTTGGTACCGGAAAGCATCAAATAGTCTTCCTTGTCATGGGGGCAGTCACGCATCATTACAATATTTTGGCACTTATTACACCATACCGTGTGGTCAGCCCGGACGATATCAAGCTCAAGGGCACCCTTGGGGATTTGGTCAAAGATGGTCTGGGCATCGAACGGGCCGTAATAGTCGCCGACACCGGCATGGTCACGGCCAACGATGAGGTGCGTGGCTCCCATATTCTGCCGGAAGATAGCATGCAGTAGAGCTTCGCGCGGACCGGCATAAAGCATATCAAACCCGTAGCCGGTAATTTCCACCGTGTTTGGTTCGAAATAGAGTTCCACCATCTTTCTGATACTGGCATCGCGCACGTCCGCCGGTATGTCACCCCCTTTTAGCTTGCCGAGCAGCATGTGAATGACCGCGCCGTCGGCGCCAACTGCTTCCATTGACATGCGGACAAGTTCTTCATGGGCGCGGTGCATGGGGTTGCGCGTCTGGAAGGCTACTACCTTCTTCCAGCCATTCTTAAGGAATATATCCCGTATCTGTACCGCGGTGCGGAAAGTCTCCGGGAAGTCGGTGATGAAGTAGGAATAGTTCAAAACCTGTATTGGGCCTGAGATTAAGATATTGCCCGCTGAATTGAAAGCGGCTACCCCGGGATGCTTGGGGTCAAGGGTGCCGAATATTTTCTCCGTCATGGATTTCAGCTGGTCGGCGGATATCTCTTCGATTGACTTCACGTCCTGTATAGCCAGCGCCGGATTCCCCTCAACATTGGGGTCGCGGAGGGCGATGCGCTTGGCGCCTTTGATAGCCGAAGCGTCTTTAACCACGTTTACAATAGGCACCGGCCAAAAAAGACCGCTGGGCAACTGCATTTTCTCGGCTACGCTTATTGATTCAGCCAGGTTCATGAAGCCTTTCAAAGGGTTGAAGTAGCCGCTGGCAAGCATAACGGCATTTGCCGCCGCCGCCGATGAAATTACTATAGAGGGCAGGGATTCGGCTTCCTTGAGCAGTTCTTTCCGCTTCTGGTCATCGGATACGTAAAGCGGGTTTAACGTGTCCGAACCGTGTGGTTTGATAAGTCCGTCTGTCATTCTTGCCTCCATTCTAAAAAGACCTTAGTAAAATATCCCCTGTTGCTGACAGCCCTGGTATCAGGCATAACCCTGCTGGTGCAGAGCTACCAAGCTACTTTTATGGTATTACTAGTGGTAGCCTGCGGGCATCGACTTGCAGACCTAATTTTCCACGAAAAAACACTTATGAAATACGGTCTCTTCCCTAGGTATATATACGTATTTTTGCGGCTGAAGGGGTAGTTACTTTAGCCTAAAGCTTAGTGATTTGCACCGCTATAACATAGGGGGTATAATTAATTTTGTGAGTAAGGATAAAATTAGGATTATTATTGCCGATGACCACGTAGTTCTGCGTGAAGGCACCCGGGAGTTGCTGCAGAGGGAGAGCGACCTGGAGGTGGTGGGTGAAGCCGGGGATGGCGAGGAGTTGGTAGAACTGGTCAGGAGGCTCAAGCCCGATGTCGCCATAGTGGATATTGCTATGCCTAAACTCAACGGCATCGAAGCCACCAAACAGATTAAGGCCATAGCTCCAAGTACCGCGGTGCTCATTCTTACCGGTTACGAGTATGACCAGTACGTCTTTGCGCTTTTGGAAGCCGGGGCTGCCGGGTATCTGCTCAAGGATGTTCGCGGGCAGGAAGTGATTGAGGCGGTCCGGGCGGTAAAAGCGGGTGAATCAGTGCTGCACCCGGTGATTGCCCGTAAGGCGCTGGACCATTTTGTACGTACCGAACAGAAAGCCAAGGTGCCGCATCTACCCACTCTTACCGATAGGGAAATAGAGGTGCTCCGCTTAGCGGCTAAGGGGCAGAGAAATGGGGAAATAGCCAAAGAACTGTGTCTTAGCGTGCGCACCATTCAAGCTCATCTGGGCAACATCTTTAATAAGCTCAAGGTTAGCTCGCGTATTGAGGCAGTACTTTTCGGTTTGAAGAACGGACTTCTCACGTTAGAGGATGTCGTCGAATCCTATGGAGAGGAAAAGTAGCTTAATGGTCCAGAAGTTGACCAAAACCTCTGCTGCTGAAAGCGGTAAAAAGAAAGCCCAGCAAGGGCTCCAGGAGCTGCAGGATACCATAGAGAGTCTGCGGGCACGGGTATCCGCCCTGGAGAAAAATGAGCAGCGGCTATCGGCTTTGAACGCCATCTCTGCCCTGGTTGCTCAGTCTATGGAGTTTCGGGATGTGCTCCATCTTACCGCAGATAAGGTTATGGAAGTAATGGAGGCCGATGCTATTATGGTATTCCTTCTGGATGAGGAGACGGATGAACTGGTGCTGGAGTTGTACCAGGGGCTCTCCGCTAATTTCGTAACCGAAGTGAGGAGAATCAAGGTAGGTGAAGGGTTTAATGGAACGGTGGCGGCCAAAGGAGAGCCGCTGGTGATAGAAGACGTCACCACCCATCCGCTGCTGAACCGGCAGGCGGTGGTTGGTGAGGGATTGCGGTCGCAAGTAATTGTTCCCCTGAAATCCAAGGGGAAGGTAATAGGCACTCTCTGTGCCGCTAAACGCAAGCCCGCGAATTTTGACCGCGATGATATGGAGTTGTTAAGCAGCATTGGTAATCATATCGGCGCCAATCTGGAGAACATACGTCTTTATCAGGATATGAAGCGGGCGCTAAGCCAGCTGCAACAGTCGGAGGAGCGATACCGGGATCTCTTCGAGAGCGCCAGTGATGCCATATGGGTGCATGACTTTGATAACAAAACGCTGGCGGTCAACAGGGCATGCGAGAAAGTCACCGGATATACTTCAGAGAAATTAATGGGTATGAGCGTTTGCCAGCTGATGTCTTCCAGCGGCAAGGCGCGCGTTTTTGAGATTGAGGGGGGATTGCTGCGGGAAGAGCCGGTTGAACCCCGTTGTGAGGTGGAGTTAATCAGAAAAGGGGGAACGACCTCGACTGTTGAGGTTACCACCAGCGTAGTTGCCCGCGAAGGCCAGCCGATAGGTTTCCAGCATGCCGCCAGAGATGTGACCGAGGAGAGGGAAATGCAGGGGAACCTGCGCTATTACCTGCAACAGGTCACCCGGGCTCAGGAAGAAGAACGCAAACGTATTGCCCGGGAATTACACGACGAAACGCTGCAAAACCTGATTGTTATTTCACGCCAGCTGGAGAAGATAACCTCCAGCGATGCGTTGTGGGAAGAGAGTCATGAAGTAGTGCGCGGCCTGAAAAAGCAGATTGAGACGGCGGTACAGGAAATACGCCGTTTTAGCAATGACCTGCGCCCCTCGGTACTGGATGACCTGGGGTTGTTGCCGGCGCTGGAGCTGTTGGCTGATGACCTGGAGGCTAATGGAATTAAAACTACCTTCGAAGTAATCGGTGTTGCCAGGAGATTGCCGCCCGAAGTGGAAGTAATGCTCTTTCGCATTGCTCAGGAGGCGGTGAGAAATATACGGCGCCATTCTCAGGC
>JAHJRU010000129.1 GCA_018830745.1 Chloroflexota bacterium | reverse complement strand
CCAAAGTGCATCAAGGGATGCAGGCAGATACCATTCCAACCGTGAACCAGCAACCGTATCCCACCATGCGATTTGCTTATCTCTTCCAGAATGGGGAAATATTCCGAGTCACTGAACCCCAGGCCTCCGTATTTTTCCGGTACGGCCAGACGGAAAATATCTCTTTCCCGCAGCTTATCCCAGAGGGACGGCGGATACTGTCTTGTCTCCTCCATCTCCTCGGCCAGCACTTCCAGCTCCCCGTAGACGAATTCTCTTATTGAATCGCGGTACTTCTGATGGTCACCCTGGAATCCGTTACCCATTTTCGCCCTCACTACGTTTGCCCGCTCACAGACACACTTAGTCTATCAACTCCCCCACAACCGTGTCAAGGAATTGCCTGCCGGCAAAGAAAAAGCCCCGGCGGACGGGGCTATAATTTTTAGGTGAGATTTGAACCCGCCTTTACTCCCCAGGAGAGAGGGCGTGCTTTAGTCTGTTTGAAGACGATTGGCAATGTCCTTGATGCGTTTAATGTCCGAAACCACTCCATCTAACAGCATATTCATCTCCGCCCGCAGTTTGGCTTCCTCCTCCTCCTCATCCTCTTCTTCCCCCCTTTCTTCTTCCACCACTGTGCTGATACTACCCTTGCCCTGGATCATGGCGGGGATGTCATCTATCTCATTCCACTGCTTCTGCAGAAACTTTTTTCTTCTTACCTCCGGAGGATTAAACAGGTTACTTAACCAGGAAAGCACGGTATTTAATTTCATAATGTCTCTTTGCTCCTTGTTATTCGGGTGACTCCCAATGTCACATTTACTCAGGTCGTTCTACATGCTGCGCTTATTTTAACCCGCTATTTTTATTTGTCAATACCCTTTACTCTTCTTTCATCTTACAGGCTATATATCCTGTGGGCAATAATGTTATAATACAGCCGACAACAAACAGGGAGGAAGCTAAGATAGAGATAATCCCGGCTATAGACCTGAAAGATGGCAGGTGCGTGCGCCTGTATCAGGGCGATTATACCCAGGAAACAGTGTTCTCTGACGACCCGGTAGAGGTGGCGCTGCGGTGGCAGTCAATGGGAGCCACCAATCTCCACATCGTGGACTTGGACGGTGCCGCCGACGGTGTGCCCGGTAACCTGGAAATCATCACCGAGATAGCCCATACCGTATTAATACCCACTCAGCTGGGGGGCGGCATCCGCAGCATGAAAACCATAGGGATAGTTCTCAAGGCCGGGGTAGAGCGGGTCATCCTGGGTACAGCCGCAGTGGAGAACCACAAGCTGGTGCAAGAAGCGTGCCATAACTTTGGCGACTCCATCATCGTTGGCATTGATGCCAGGGAGGGATGCGTTGCTATCCGTGGCTGGAAACTGGACACAGATTTAAAAGCCACCGAACTGGCTAAATCCATGATTGAGCTTGGAGTGAAGCGCTTTATTTATACTGACATCAGCCGAGACGGCACCCTTACCGAGCCCAATTTCAGCGGCGTCTTTGAGCTGGTTAATTCCATAAATTTACCCGTTATCGCCGCGGGAGGTATTTCATCGCTGGACCATCTCAAGATGCTGAAAAAACTGGGCGTGGAGGGCGCCATTGTAGGCAAGGCGCTCTACACCGGCAATATTAACCTGAAACAGGCTCTGGACACCATTGATTATTAAAGCACAAGCTTTCATAAAGGAGAGGGTTCGCTGAGCAATTTGAAGTTCAACGAAAAGGGGCTCATCCCGGCTATCGTACAGGACGTAGACACCGGAGAGGTGCTGATGCTCGGCTATATGAACGAGGAAGCCCTGCGCCGGACCCTGTCCAGCGGAGAGGTATGGTTCTACAGCCGCAGTCGCCAGGAGCTATGGCACAAGGGAGAGACCTCAGGTAATCGCATTACAATGCGCTCCATATGGATAGACTGTGACAGTGATACCATTCTGGTCAAGGGAGAGCCGACCGGCCCGGTATGTCACACCGGCAATAAGACCTGCTTCTTCCAACAGCTAAGCGAAGAGGATGTAAAGGGCAGCCACTAAGAGCCAGCCGCAGCCGCTTCGTCCATGCCGTCGATTTCCACTACTTTCCCCAATGCCGCCACCGCCACCTCCAGTTGGCCTTCATCAGGCTCGCGGGTGGTCAGCGCCTGCAGCCACAGCCCGGGAGCCAGGATTGCCCGGACCCAGCCATTATCGGCATGTCTGCCGGCAAAATGGGTAACTTCATAGCCAATGGCAGCAATAACCGGGATAAGGACAATCCGCGACAGCACCATAAGCCACAGCGATGGCATACCGACCAGCGCAAAAACCAGAATGGCTATCATCAGGACAACAAACAGAAAGCTGGTGCCACAGCGCACATGAGCCGTGTCATGCTTCCTAACCGCCTCCACCTCCAGTGGGACCCCGTGCTCATAGGCGTTCACCGTCTTGTGCTCGGCACCATGATAAGCAAACACCCTTTTTATATCCGGCATCAGCCCGACCGCTATAAGGTAAGCAATAAAAATGCTCAGCCGGATGCCCCCCTCTATCAGGTTAAACACCAGCGAGGAACTGATATAAGCTTCAAGCAGCTTGGTAAGAAACAGAGGTGTTAAGAAGAACAGCCCCACGGCAAAGACCAAAGCCCCCAGAACCGAAAGCCAGAGCAGCTTCCCGGCAGCACTTCCCTCCTCCACTTCCTCTTCAAGCGCCACGTTAGCGGAATACATCAGCGCGCCAATGCCCAGAACCATAGCCTCAATCAGCACCACGATGCCCCGAAGAAAGGGAGTCTTTCTCAGGCGACCGGTATAGAGTGCCGACAGCGGCTTGATATTCATCACCAGATTGCCCTTCGGGTGACGCACCACCGTTACCATAGTTTTTTGCCCCCGCATCATCACCCCTTCGATAACCGCCTGACCTCCGTAGTATGCCCTTTCGGCCACCTTAAACCTCCCAATAAATGAAAAGGGAGCGGCCCGGTAACCCGCTCCCGTAACCACGGCGATAACCGCCTAGTCCTGTATCTTGTAGCGACGCTTAAACTTCTCCACCCGGCCACCAGTGTCCATCATCCGGCGCTCTCCGGTATAGAAGGGGTGGCATTGACTGCACACCTCAATCTTCAACTGCTTCTTGGTAGAACCGGTGGTAAACTTGCTACCACAGGCACAAATCACCTCGGCATCAGTAAAAAACTGGGGGTGAATTTTATCCTTCATATCGACTAACCAGCGTAGACGCTGACCTTCCTTTGGCTCTTACTCTTGGGCTCATATTTGACAAACCCGTTGATTAGAGCAAACAGGGTATAGTCCTTCCCCACCCCGACATTATTGCCCGGATGAATACGGGTACCCCGCTGGCGAACCAGAATAGTGCCCGCATTTACCTGCTGTCCGGCATACCTTTTCACTCCAAGCCGCTGGGACTGGCTATCCCGACCGTTACGGGTACTGCCACCGCCCTTCTTATGTGCCATTTTCCTTCACCTCTTTTTTACGCCGGGTGGCCTTTTTCTTGGCCGGCGCTGGCATCGCCTCCTGTCCAACTATCTGGTCGATAATCAGACGGGTATAAAACTGGCGGTGCCCCGTCTTCTTGCGATAGCGCACCTTGGGCTTGTACTTAAAGACCACAATCTTCTTGCTCTTGCCTTCACCCTGCGAGGTGGCTACCACCTTGGCTCCCTCAACTGTGGGTGCGCCTACCGTCAAGTTATCGCCGTCAGCGATAAGCAGGACCCGCTCCAGGTCAATGCTATCACCTTCAGCCACGGCCAGCCGCTCCACATCAATGGTCTGACCCGGGCTTACCCGATACTGTTTTCCACCTGTTTCAATAATAGCGTAAATTTTGAGCCTCCCAAAAAGAACATTTTACCAGTTGACGCCCTCGCCTGTCAAGCACTATGCTTCAGCCGCTGCCACAACCTCTCCACCTCCCCCCTCAGTTCGTCAAGATTGCCATCATTATTTATAATCACATCGGCAAGCTCTGCTCGCTCCTCGGCAGATGCCTGTGAACGAATACGAGCCAGGCTTTCAGCTTCAGATAATCCGCTGCGCTCCTTTATCCGCTGGAGCGCCGCAGGCTCAGAAGCCACCGTAACCCATACCTCATCAGCCATAGAGGCCGAACCTGTCTCTACCAGAAGCGGGGCTTCCAGCACCACCACGGCCACCCCCTGCTGACGATAGTCAGCCAGCATACCCTGAATAACTGCCCCTATCCGGGGATGTATTATCTGATTTAGCTGCTCCAATGCCCTGGAGTTATCAAAAACCACTTGGCCAAGTTTGTTGCGGTCTATATATCCACCGGAGTCAAGAATATGCTTGCCGAAAGCATCGGCCAGCTCCTGACGTATCTCAGGGTTCCGAAGCAGGTCATGCCCTACTTTATCGGCATCAATAATAACCGCCCCCAGTTCCGCCAGAAACCAGGATACCGTGCTCTTGCCACTACCAATCCCGCCGGTAAGACCGATTATTTTCATTGTCAGCACCTAAATTAGTCTAGCCGTTAGAGGCAGCATGGTCAAGGGCGTTTAAGAGGGGCATTAGCCCCTCTTACTTTTTCCTCCCCCTTTGGTAAAGGGGGACTAAGGGGGATTTAATTCCTTCCCCCTCTCCCTCAAGGGAGAGGGGGACCAAGGGGGTGAGGGTGATATAAATGATATAAATATGAAAGCTATAATTGCCATTGCCTCGGTGATATAATTAGGTTAAGAGGTGCGAAATGGCGGTTGCCACCCGTGAGGCCATGCTCTATGAGAAAATGTCCCATTCCCGGACGCGGTGCAATGTCTGCCAGTGGCGTTGCGTCATAAATCCGGACAAGATGGGCGTCTGCCGTATGCGCCAGAATAAAAACGGCATCATTTATACTCTAAACTATGCCCAGGCATCATCGGTGGCGGTTGACCCCATTGAAAAGAAGCCCCTTTTTCATTTTCACCCGGGAACTCTGGTTTTCTCCCTCGGAGGCTGGGGCTGTAATTTCCACTGCCAGGGCTGCCAGAACTGGCAAATATCCTGCGTGGATATGGCCCAGCCTGAGGCCGGTTCGCGAACTATCTCGCCCGAGCAGGCAATTGAAATGGCCAAGCAGAACCACTGCCAGGGAATCGCCTGGACCTATAATGAGCCTACCATGTGGTTTGAATACACCCTGGATTCCGCCGAGCTGGCGAAGAAAAACGACCTGTATACCGTCTATGTAACCAACGGCTATGCCACCCCGGAAGCACTGGATGCCCTCGGACCATACCTGGATGCCTGGCGGGTTGACGTTAAGGGTTTTTCAGATGAACTATACCGCCGGGTAGCCAAGATAAGCCACTGGAGGGGCATACTGGAAGTAGCCCGGCGAGCCAGGCACAAATGGAACATGCATGTCGAGGTGGTCACCAATATCATACCCACCCTGAATGACGATGACCAGCAACTGGAGGGCATCGCCCGCTGGATAAAGAACGAGCTGGGTGAACTTACCCCCTGGCACATAACCAGGTTTCACCCTCAATATCAGATGATGGACCTGCCCCCCACCCCCATATCAACCATCGAGCATGCTTATGAAATCGGGCAAAAAGCCGGCCTCAAGTTCATCTACGCCGGCAACATTCCGGGGCATCATAGCGAGAGCACCGTCTGCTACTCCTGCGGCAAGACAGCCGTGGAAAGGTTTGGCTACCAAGCCAGGGTAGCCGGTCTGGATGGTTCCAAGTGCAAGTTCTGCGGTGCCGAACTTAATTTCCGTCCTTCTGGCAACGCGAGGAGGTCATCATGAACAGGGACCCGGTAGTAGCCGGACAATTCTATCCCGCATCACCTTCCGAGCTAAAATCCATGATTGCAAAGTTAGTTGATGATAAAGTTGCCAAAGAAGAGGTAATCGGGGCGGTTTCTCCCCATGCCGGTTATATTTACTCCGGCGCGGTAGCCGGAGCAGTCCTGTCAAGAATCCAACTCACCGATACGGCTATAATCATGGGGCCCAACCACACCGGGAAAGGCAAACCGCTAAGCATAATGACCGAGGGCGAGTGGACTACCCCCCTGGGCAAGGTGAAAATCGACTCCAAGCTGGCTAAACGGCTCCTGGCAAAATCAAAATACCTGCAAGAGGACAGCGCCGCCCATCAGTTTGAGCACTCCCTGGAAGTCCAGGTTCCTTTTTTGCAGTATTTCAAAAGCAATATCAAAATAGTGCCCATCATCCTCGGCTTAGCCACGGGCAGCGTCTATAAAGAAATCGGGAAGGAAATTGCCCGCGTGATTAAGGACTTGAAGCGCAAGGTAGTAATCATCTCCTCCAGTGATATGACTCACTACGAGCCCCAGGAATCAGCGCAGAAGAAAGATAACCAGGCTATAGCCGCCATACTGGAGCTAAACGAGGATGACCTCCTGGCGCGGGTCGAGGAACTGGGAATTACCATGTGCGGCTATGCGCCCACGGTCAGCCTCATCTCGGCGGCCAAAGAACTGGGAGCCGGAGAGGCAGAGCTCATCCGCTATCAAACCAGCGGCGACACCACCGGCGAT